>CAITMP010000467.1 GCA_903893525.1 uncultured Acidobacteriia bacterium
CCCCGCACCCGCCCCAGTGCCAATCCCCGCACCTTCCCAGCCAAACGAACCCAAGCCAGCCTACGCCCCGCCCCTCAACAAGCGCCAAGCCAAGCTCCTCCGCCAAGCGAAACGCCGTAAGAATCGCCCGTCCGCGTCGCCAAGGCCGTAAAATCCGCCACCAAGGAACATTCATGTCAATCACCCCAATGTCCAGCAACGCAAGGCAACAGCGCCCGCCTCCCGAATTCGGCCCAGGGACGCCCGCTTGACAAATAAGTAAGTACTTACTTACAATGTGTCTAGTGGCCTCCAACGACACCCCGACACACCGCATGTCGGCCGAAGACCGCCGCCGCCAGCTGATCGAGGTCGCCATCGACCTCTTCTCCCGCAAGGGTTTCGACGGCACCACCACCAAGGAAATCGCAGCCGCCGCCGGTGTAACCGAGGCGATCATTTTCCGCCACTTCGCCACCAAGCAGGATCTCCACACCGCCATTCTCGACTACAAATGCGGTGCCGATTTGATGGACAACTGGCTGTTGGAGCTCGAAGCCCTTACCCAAGTCGACGATGATGAGGGGCTGGTCCGGCTGCTGGTAACCAAAATCATCCAGCATCTCCGCGAGGACCCGCGTTTTGAACGCCTGCTGCTCTTCGCAGCGCTCGAAGGCAATGAACTGGCGCTCCTGCACCACACACGCACCAAGCTTCCAATCGTTGAAAAGCTGATCTCCTATATCGCCCGCCGACAGGAAGCCGGTGCGATGCGCCCCGGCCAGCCCATCGTCATTCTATTCGCTTTGGTGGGAATTCCCCAGTTTTACGCATTGCAAAAATACGTCTACCAATCGCCTTTAATCGGCGGTACGGACGAACAAGTTGTCGAAAATTTCGTAAGGATTGTAATGGACGGACTGCGACCCGCAGCCCCGAATCGAGCCACTGAATGAAAATCATCCTAACCAGCGCCCTCATCTTCCCGATCCTGCTGCTCACCGGCTGCGGTTCGAAGGCCAGCCCCGTCGAAACAGCCACCACCGCTGTCCAGAAGCCAATTTCCACCGCGACCGCCGTTGCCGAGGCGAAAGAGGTTCCTGCGGACTTCCAAGTCACCGGCACCTTCGCCGCCGACGAGAGCTCGGACATCGCGCCGCTGGTAGCGGGCCGCGTCGTCTCCACGCCTGTCAATGTGGGCGACCATGTCACCCAGGGCCAGGTCGTCTGTGAACTCGACCACCGCGATGCCCAATTGCGGCTCGACCAAGTGAAGGCCCTGCTGGCCGAGGCCACTGCCGCCGTCCGCCAGACCCAATCCCGCATCGGCTGGACCGCAGGCAATTTCGACCCCAACAAAGTCCCGGAAGTCGCTGCGGCACAAGCCAATTTCGAATCCGCCAAGGCAC
Source organism: uncultured Acidobacteriia bacterium (assembly GCA_903893525.1). Taxonomy (GTDB): domain Bacteria; phylum Acidobacteriota; class Terriglobia; order Bryobacterales; family Bryobacteraceae; genus BOG-234. The sequence continues at coordinate 1,389 of CAITMP010000467.1, forward strand.
AGGCCAAGCTTGCCGCTGCTGACGCTCAACGCTACGCCAATCTGGTGGCAACCGGCGACGTCTCCAAGACCGCCTACGAGCGGGCCCGGACCCAGCAGGAAACCGCCGAGGCCCAGGCCAACGCCGTCCGCCAGCAGTACGAGGCGTCGGCCAACGCGGCCCGTCAAAGTTTCGAAATCATCTCCACCCAGCGCGCCTCGCTCGACAGCGTGAAGGCGCAGGTCGCCCAGGCGGAAAAGGCCCTCGCCGACACCACCATCCGCGCCCCGTTCGACGGCTACATCACGGCGCGCCCCGTGGCCGCCGGCGAATACGTGGCGCTCACCAACAAGATCGCCACCATCGTCCGCATCGGCACACTGAAACTGCAACTCCAGACCCCCGAACAGAAAGCTTCGCTCGCGCACCTCGGCGACAAGGTCACGGCCCAAGTCTCGGCCTATCAGGGTAGGGAATTCACCGGGAGGGTCACGGCCATCAACCAGTCCGTGGACCCCAATTCCCGCATCTTCCTGCTCGAAGCCAAGTTCGACAATCCGAAAAACGACCTAAAACCAGGCATGTTCGCCACCGCCCGCGTCTCCCAGCCCGGCGGAGTCCAAGCCGTATTCGTACCCAAACTGGCCGTCATCCGGGACAAGACGACGGACTCCAACCAGGTCTTTGTCGTTGAAAACGGCAAGGCTCGGTTGCGCGTGGTTCAAGTCGGAGACGCACTCGGGGACTCGATCCGCCTGGTGTCCGGTTTGAAGGGGGGCGAAACGATCGCCACCACCAACTTGGGCGACCTGTTCGACGGCGCGCAGCTCACCGTGAACGCACCAGCGGGGAGCATCAAATAGCATGCACGCGCTAGCCAAACTCTGCATCGAGCGCCCGGTTTTCGCCACCATGCTGATCATGACCCTGGTCGTGATCGGAGCGTTCTCCTACAACACCCTCGGCGTCGACCTGTTTCCGAAAGTCGATATCCCCTCGGTCCAGGTCGTGGTAGCCGATCCCGGGGCTTCGCCCGAGGAAATCGAGACCGAGATCACCAAGAAGATCGAGGAAGCCGTCAACACCATCAGCGAAATCGACGAGCTCCGCTCCATCTCGTCCGAAGGACGCGCGTTCGTCCAAGTCACCTTCCTGCTCTCGAAGAATGGCGACATCGCAGCTCAGGAAGTCCAGAACAAGGTCAACCAGATCATCAACGATCTGCCCGCTACCGCCAAGCGCCCGGAAGTTCTGAAGTTCGATCCCGACGCCGCGCCCGTGCTCCAGATTGGCCTGAGCGCACAGCGCTCGCTCCGCGACGTCACCATGATCGCCGACAAGCTGCTAAAGCAGAAGCTGGAAAGCTCCCCCGGTGTCGGTCAGATCCGAATTGTGGGCGGTGCCAAGCGCGAGATCCACGTCCTCGCCGATCCGGAAAAGCTGCGCGCCTACAACCTCACCATCAACGATCTTTTCAACGCCATCAAGAGCCAGAACTTGGAACTGCCCGGCGGCGACCTCCGCCAAGGCCAGCTGGATTTCACCGTCCGCACCGAAGGCCGCGTCGTGAAGCCCGAGCAGTTCAACCAAATTGCCGTCGCCAACCGCAACGGCTACGTCGTCAAAGTTTCTGACGTCGGTTACGCCGAGGACAGCTACGAGGAGCCGGAAACCACCGCGCGCCTTGACGGCCAGGCTGCTGTCACCCTGATCGTCTCCAAGCAGTCGGGCGAAAACACCGTCGCCACCGCCGACGGCGTCAAGCAGCGCCTCAAGGAAATCGAGGCCACTCTGCCGAAGGACGTAAAAGCCAGCATCATTGCCGACCAGTCCGTCTTCATCGTTGCCGCCGTCGATAACATCAAGCACCACTTGGTGCTCGGCAGTCTTTTCGCGTCCATCGTGATCTTCCTCTTCCTTGCGAATTGGCGGACTACCCTCATCGCCTCAATCGCCATCCCCACGTCGATCATCTCGTCGTTCGCCCTGATGGCCGCGATGGGATTGACGCTGAACCAGATCACCATGCTGGCGCTGACTTTGATGGTCGGAATCGTCATCGATGACGCCATCATCGTGCTCGAAAACATCTACCGCTTCATGGAGGAGAAGGGGATGAGTCCGGTCGAGGCCGCCATCCACGGCACCGGCGAAATCGGCCTCGCCGTCATGGCCACCACCCTCTCCCTGCTCGCCGTCTTCCTGCCGGTAGGCTTCATGGGCGGTATCGTCGGGCGCTTCATGAGCTCGTTCGGCTTCACCTCGGCGTTCGCGATCGCGGTCTCCCTCCTGGTCTCGTTCACCTTGACCCCGATGCTGACCTCGCGCTTTGTGAAACCACCGACCAAACACGGCAAGGACGCGCATTCCTCCAAGGACTCGCCGGTTTTCAAGGTGATCGACCACTCCTACACCAGCATGCTCCGCTGGGCGATGGCCCACCGCGGCATCATGCTGGGCCTCAGCGCACTGGTCATCATGAGCATCGTGCCATTGTTCATGTTCGTCGGCAAGAACTTCCTGCCGGGCGACGATCAATCCCAATTCAACGTGCTGGTCCGGACCCCCGAAGGCACTTCCCTCGCAGCCAGCACCGCGATGACCGAACAGATTGCCCGCGACATCCGCAAGCTTCCCGGCGTGATCCACACCCTCTCCACCGTCGGTGGCGGCCAGGACCATTCGGCCAACAACTCGGCCATCTTCGTCAAACTCAGCGATATCGAACAGCGGCAGTCCAGCCAGACCGACATCATGCAGATGACCCGGAAGCTCCTCAAGAGCTATCCCAAGGAGATCCACGCCGGTGTCGAGCTCGTTTCGGCTGTCGGCGGTGGCAACAGCAACGCCGAAATCCAGTTCTACGTCCAAGGTCCGGATCTGGAGCGTTTGGGGCAATACTCAGCAGATCTAATGGCCAAGTTGAGCGCTCTGCCGGGCGTTGCCGACACGGACACCACCCTCCGCACCGGCAAGCCGGAATTCCGTCTGGTCATCGACCGGGACCGGGCAGCCGACCTCGGTGTCTCCGTTCTGGACATCGAACAGGCGCTCAACACCCTTGTTGCGGGCCAGGTTGCTTCCACCTTCAACGCCGGGGACGAGCAATACGACGTCCGCGTTCGCGCCCAGGAAAAGTTCCGCACCACCCAGGAACAGTTGGCGGCTCTCACGATTCCGTCCCAGAAGCGCGGCACCGTCAGTCTGGATGAAGTCGTTCGAATCCGGCCGGGTTCAGGTCCGTCTTCCGTCAACCGCATCAATCGCCAGCGCCAAGTCACCATCAGCGCGAACACCCTCCCCGGTGGCTCGCAAGCCGCCATTCTGCAGGGGATCACTGCGGCGGCGGACGAACTCCATATGGATTCCGATTACCGGTACGGCACAGCCGGCACCTCCAAGGAATTGGGCCGGACCGGCTACTACTTCGGCCTCGCCTTCTCCCTGACCTTTATCTTTATGTACATCGTGCTGGCGGCCCAGTTCGAATCGTTCATCCACCCGATCACGATTCTGATGACCCTGCCCCTCGCGATCCCCTTCGGCATTCTCTCCCTGCTGGTCACCGGACAGACCGTCAACATCTTCTCCGGTCTCGGCCTTCTGCTTCTCTTCGGCATCGTCAAGAAGAACGCCATTCTCCAAATCGACCACATGAATGGACTGCGCAAGACCGGCATGTCGCAGTACGACGCCATCATCCAGGCCAACCGTGACCGTCTCCGGCCTATCCTGATGACCACCATCGCGCTGGTTGCGGGTATGGCACCCCTCGTGCTTTCGAACGGCGTCGGCTCGGCCACCAACCGCTCCATCGGCGTCCTTGTCGTCGGCGGGCAGTCCCTCTGCCTCCTCCTGACGTTGCTGGCGGTGCCGGTGTTCTACTCCTACTTTGAGGATTTGGGGAACTCGACGTTCCTCTCCCGGATGTTCGCCAAAATTTCGGGCATCTTCGCCCGGAACAAAACAAACCCAATCCCCGATGTGACCGTGGTCCTCCTCGCTGTCGGGCTCGCTCTCTCCATGTGCGCGAAGCCCGTCCAGGCCGCCGACACGACCGTCCGTATCGGAATCCTCGGCTCCGCCAAGATCACGCTCAACGAGGTGATCCAGCGTGTATTGGCCAACGACCGCAATATTGCCGTCTCCCGGATCGCCCGCGAGGAGGCCGTCCTGTCGCTCCGTGGTGCTCGCGGAGCCTACGATCCACGGCTCGGCTTCAACTTCCACGATTCCCGCACCGTAACGCCGGTCAGCTCCTCCTTGGGCGGCGCCACCAACGGAAAATTGACCACCAAGGACCTGCTGGTTGATCCCCAGCTCTCCGGTGCAACTCCATGGGGCGGGGGCACCTACAAGATCGACTTTTCCTCCCAGCGGACCGCCAGTGACAGCACGTTCAACACCCTGAACCCCCAGTTCCCCACATCACTGACCTTCAACTACAACCAGCCGCTGCTGCGCGGCCTGATGTACGACGACAACCGGCACCGGATCCAGGTCGCCCGCAAGAACATCGAAATGTCCGAAGCCCAGTTCCGCCAGCGCGTGATTGAAACGGTCACCTTGTCGGTGCAGGCCTACCGCGAGTTGGAGTTCGCCGTCCGCAATCTGGAAGTCCAGAAGGAAGCCGTCCGGCTGGTGCGGGAGCAGGAGGCCAGTATCCGCCGCCAGGTGGAACAGGGCCTGCTCGCGCCGGTCGACATTGTCCAAACACAGACCCAGGTCGCGACCTTCGAACAGAACCTCTTCGCGGCCGAAAGCGCTCTCACCAATGCTGAAAACGCACTCAAGGTACTGATGCTGGCCGACCGTTCGGATTTGATGTGGGGCATGTCCCTTACTCCTGACCACACACCGGATTCGCCATCCGCCATGCCCACTTTGGACGAGGCCGTGAAGGCTGCCCTCGCATCCCGTCCCGAGTTGAAGGAAAGCGAACTCGCGCTGGACGTGAACCGCTTGGACGCCAAACTTAGCAAGGAGCAGACCAAGCCGCAGATCGACGCATACGGAACCGTCGGTTACACCGGTTTGGCCGGAAAGGTCATTCCCCAGACCGGCGCGAATCCGTTTTCGGCCGCATTCGGACCCTTGGTGAACCAGATCAACCAGCTGTCCGCCCAAGCCGGACTGCCACCGCTCGCCCCCATCTCATTTGGAGGCGGGTCCGTCCCGTCGGCATTCATCGGTGGCTACGGCCAGTCGCTCAACGCCCTCGGTACCGGCAACTACAACACCGCCGTGATCGGCGTAACCGTCGGGCTGCCGCTCCGCAACCGAACCGCCACCGCCGCGGCAGCGATTTCCGCAGCCGAGGGACGCCGCCTCAAGACGCAAAAGCAGCAGGCGGAAATGGCTGTGGAGCAGGATGTCCGCAACGCCCTGCAAGCTGTAGTTTCCGCAACTGCAAGGCTCCGGGCCTCGGTGGATGCCCGCAAGAGCGCCGAAGCCCAGTACGCCAGCGAGGAGCGCCAGTTCCAAGCCGGCACCACCACCGTCTTCCTGGTTCTGCAGCGCCAAACCGAACTGATTTCGGCCCGCACCCGCGAGGCCCGCTCGGAAGCCGATTTCGGCGACGCCCAGGCCAATTTGGACCGCGCACTCGCCCGGACCATCGAAGTGCGCAACATCACCATCAAGTAGCACCCATGATTAAGTAGCAGTAATGACAAAATCCCAAATTCCCGAGACCGTCGCCGAAATCACTGAACGCTACCTGGAACTGGCTCAGGAGGCCGGCGTCGCGCCTGCCGCGCTTTACCTGACCGGTTCCGTCGCACTCGACGACTTCCGGGAGGGCCTGAGCAACATCAACTTCGTCGCAGTCAATCAGGATCCTCCCCCGCGCGAGGAACTCCTCCTGCTCGGCGAAGTCCACAAGACCCTGCGCACCGAATACCCGCAACCTTGGTTCTCGGGTATCTACGTCACATGGGCCGACCTCGCCCGCGATCCGGCCCTCAGCTCCAAAATCCACGGGCAAATCGAGGGCCACTGGGGTACGGTCGGTTCGGCCGATGCCAATCCCGCAGTCTGGATGACGCTCCGCAGTCATCCGCTGGCCATCCGGGGGCCGGAGTCCCCCGAAGTGTGGGCCGACCCCGCAGTCTTCAAACGCTGGAACCTCGACCGCATCAACACTTTCTGGCGCAGTTGGATGTCCCGCAACGAGGATAAGCCGATGACGGCGCAAGCGCTCCTGTTCTGCATGCCCGGGATCCTCCGGGCCCACTATGGCATCGCCACTGGGGACGTAACATCCAAGTCCGGTGCCTGCCAGCACGGCTTCACCGTGATTCCGGACGTGTGGCATGGCCCCATCCAGGACGCCTTGGAGTTCCGCCAAGGCGTCCGCACGCCCGACGGCCGCCCCTACCAGCGGGGCCAAAAAGCCCTCGCCCTGCTCCGCCTTCTGATCGCCGATGCCAACAAGCTGCTCGGCA
>CAITMP010000468.1 GCA_903893525.1 uncultured Acidobacteriia bacterium
CCCCGCAAACGATCTCCAGATGGTTCAGCATTTGCTTCCACCCCTGCACCGTCTCCCATTTCTTCGACCTCTTGTCCAGCGCCAGGTACAGCAGCTTGATCGCCGCCTCCTCCGACGGGAACGACGCCCGGTTCTTGATGATCTTGGCCAGGGGCGCAGACGTGCCGCCGGACTTATCCTGGACAAGTCCGACGTGAGTTCGTACCCGTGGTCAAACGACATGTGCAGCGACTCCACCGCGTTGGTCGTGTACACCACCTTCCGCACCTCCTCCGGGAACTCGAAGAACGGCACCACCCGATCCCACTGCTCCCGCCACTGGTTCGCCGTCGCCGGGTATTTCGTCCAGGCCTTTTCGAATGCCTCCAATTGCCGCAGAGCCTCCTCCGCCGTCGCCGCCCGGTAGATGTTCTTCAGGTCGGCCGCCACCTTGCGACGGTCCTGCCACGGCACGTAGTTCAGGCTCGCGCGGATCAAATGAACGATGCAAAGTTGGACCTGGGTCTTCGGAAACACTGATTCTATTGCCTTGGCCAGGAACGCAGCCGAACTGTCGGGCTTATCCGCGGACAAGGTCGGTGTTGGTGTCTGCCACTGGTCAAGCCTTTGAGCCCGTCGACGCAGGTCAGGTACATGTCCTTCACTCCCCGGTTGCGTAGTTCCGTCAGCACCCCCAGCCAGAACTTCGCGCCCTCGTTGGCAGAGGTCCACAGCCCCAGCACGTCCTTGCGCCCCTCCAGGTCGATGCCCAACGCCACGTACACCGCCCGGTTTTCCACCCGTCCCTCATGCCGCATCTTCACGTACAGCGCGTCGAGGTATACCACCCCGTAGAACGGTTCCAGGGCACGGTTCTGCCATGCCCGCACCATGTCGGTGACCTCGTCGGTCACCTCGCTGATCAGCGCCGGGCTGACTTCGGTGTGGTAAATCTCCTCCAGATGACCTTGGATCTCGCGGGTCGTCAGGCCGCGCGCGTACAACGACAGGATCTGCCCGTCCAGTTGCGGCCACCGCCGCTGCCCCTTTTTTACCAACTGCGGCTCGAAGTCGCCGTTGCGGTCGCGCGGCGTCTCGATCTCCATCTCGCCGAACGAGCCCTTCAGCGTCTTTTTCGTCGTCCCGTTCCGGCTGTTGCCGCTGTTGGCTCCGACCGGGTCGTGCTTGGTGTAGCCAAGGTGCGCCGTCAGCTCCCCGCGCAGCGCCCGCTCCACCACCGCCTTGGTCAGCTGGGCGATCACCCCCTGCACTTCCTCATACGTCCGGGCGTTCCCCATCAGACGGTCCAACGCCTCGTCGCTTTCCCTTGTGTCCCTCTTCTGTTTCCTCATGCCGTTCTCCTCTATTTTCTCCCGGAGAACGCTTACACAGTTTTCTGGACACCCTCAGGCGGTTGGACGATCCGCGTCAGCGACCGATACGGGAAATCGGAACTGCTTCCAACCAAGAGATGTTTGGAGACCTACTCCTGATTCTGGCCAGCGAGGTCTGCCGAGAGGCGTCAGAAGACATCTGGCCAGCGGTCACCAAGGTGCTGGATACTGATGCCCACACTTTCCGGGTCCCGTTCGATGCTAACCGGTAACCTGGAAGCCTGTTCAAGAAGGCAGTCGCGGCAGGTGCCCGCAGATTCAAGTTGCGGGACTTGATCGACTCGGGACGGCAGAGGTACGTCGATACCGTAAAGCTCCAATTCGGGTTCACGTTGAAGAGCGCCCGCGGTCATCTGGTGCAGTGGCTTGATCGCGCCCCGCATCCGCTCCCCGTTCGGATTCTGTTGGGGGTGGAACCGGGTCTTGAGCGCCTCTAGTCAACCTCGAGAGATCTTTAGAGATGTGGCGCTCCGCCCAGGCATTTCCCGCTGACAAGCCCCGCCATTGAACTCCAGGCGTCGGCGATAGATCGGGGCAAAATCCGGGACAATCGCGGGCTTGGAAGCCCGGCGATTGACGCCGACTAAGGAATTATTGTCTCGGCGTTGAGTTTCCCTGACCGATGATCAGCCTCCCTGCCCGAAATGGAGTAGAATCGGAAGTGAGCACGCGTCTCTAACACGGCTGGATGGCTTAGGCGTTGATTCCTGGGTCTGGCGCGACACTTGGATTTCCTGTCGCGATTGCGCCCGATCACCGGGCCCGCTCGACGGATACCGAGGTGCCCGCCTAGAGGTAAGAGCACAAGGAGGATCATTTTGGAAACTGTCATTCGTTCTCTCGGACTGACGTTCCTAGCCGCCACTGTGGCCGTGGCCGCAGTGTCAGCGTGCAGTTCAAATAATGGTTTCAGCCTCGGGGAGCACGCGGCAAAGCCATCTCTAGGCATTCAGCTGTTTGGTCTAAACGTTCGCCCAGATTTTCCAGTGCGAGTCATGGAACAACTCAGGATCTATCTCGCTGAAACGCTTCGGGCGCGCCTTTCAAAGTCTGGCTACTTCGGTTCCGTGTTCCTACTCGCCGACGATTCTGACGCCACGCCGGATTTTACAATGGTCGGCGCATTTACGCACGCAAGCATTGGGACAAACGGATTCAGTCTACGTCATATCTTGACGCAGAATACGTTTGACGAAGCATCTACAGTCAATGTTGTCGGCGGGATATTAAAGGCTGGCAATCAAGAACCAACAACAACTTTCGAGTGCCACTTGTTGTGCTGTTTTTCCAAACTTCCCGGGCTCCCGACGCCGCTTCATACTGGCGTCGGCAAGAGCGAGGGCGCTATTGCGGCGATGGCAGATGAGCTTAATCATGCCTATTCGAGGATGGAGAAGATGCGGGTTCATCAAAAATGATAGTCTCACGAACGGGCGTCCTGTTGGTTCTCTTTGGCTCTCTGAACGTCGCGCGGTCGCAAGAACTTTCGACGACGAATATCCGGGGAATCCTCATCGAAATCGATTCCGGAACTCTAGTAGCCAAAGCCTCAGACATGCCAAGACTTCACGGCGAATTGCGTGACGACGGTGGCAAGCAGCAAAGCCTTGCCATGATGTCAAAGGTTGAAGGTTCGACTTTGGTGATTCGAGTGCCCTCGGGAGCATCCGCCGCGCCGGTACAGTTTTCTTTGGAGGTGCCGAAGTCTATCGCGGTAACCATCGTCGGCCACGCCGTCTCCATCAGGGCTGAGGGTTTCGAGTCACCACTCACGGTCCGAACTATCTCCGGGGACATCGATGTTTTCAATGCGGTCGGACCGACCTCACTCGATTCTGACTCAGGGAACATCAATGTGGAGCTTCGCGCACAGCCGAAGGCCGATTTCCACGTTCAGACTCATTCGGGGAGCGTGAAGTGCACGCTGGATGACGGTCTGTCTTTGAAGGCGCTTCTGCGCTCGGGTAAACGTGTTTCATGGGGTACCGGTGCCGAAACTACGAGCGGGGGCCTTGATCGATCGCTGGGCAAGGGGGGGCCGCTGTTTTATGCCGCTAGCCGTATCGACAACGTCAAGGTTGATCTGCTGCCATCGGAACTCATAACTACTGGTTCTGAATCCGACGTAGTCTTTCGATCCGATACAAACATGGTTTACATGAATGTGATTGTCAAGGATCTGAAGGGTAAAACGATCCCCGACCTCGGGCAGGAGAGATTCATTGTAACCGACGATGGCTCACCAGTTGAACTGGGCCACTTCGAGAAAACAACTGAGCCGTTCCATTTGCTTCTGCTATTCGATGTCAGTGCCAGCATCGCGCCAAACGTGGGACTGATTCGGGCCGCCGCGACGCGGTTCATCCAGCGCGCTCGAAAAGGGGACGAGATAGCCATCGCGACGTTCAGTTCATCGGTACGTCTCATTCAGCCGTTCACTCCCGATCTCGCAAAG
>CAITMP010000469.1 GCA_903893525.1 uncultured Acidobacteriia bacterium
GCGCGAGGCCCGGAGTCTGGTGGGGGAGTTCCTCGAAAAGGTGTACAACGAACGGCGGCTCCACTCGGCGCTTGGCTACCTGCCGCCGGTGGAGTTCGAGGAGAAACAAAAGGAGCCCGCTGCGCGGCGCCTTGTTGCATGAGTTTTTTCAGGCATGGGGAAATCTATCGGCCCGATGTCGCGCCATTGGCCCGGGAGCGGGGTAAAAACCGCTCCCGGCCTCATCGTTCCGATGAGTTTCCGGTTGGCTATTCCTTGGCGGATTGCTCTCCAGCAGGGTCCGCCTCCGCTTTGCCAACCAATGCCATTTTGCGGTAATGTGGTTCTTCCGGTCGAGGAAGTTTCATCGAACGGGCTGTAGTGTCTTAACCGGTTGTCTCAGCCTTGGGGGCCAGTCCAAAGAGTGACTTCTTTGGATTCTTCGGCTAGACAGTAGTCGAGTTGCGGGATGAGTTCGACCCAGCTAGTTGGGACGTGATGCTCAGCCCCCTTCAATTGCGCCATGAGACGTACAGCCCGCAGCACGTTCGACTTCCCCGAATTGTTCTTCCCGATAAAGACATTGATTTGCGAGAGATCACCGATCTTCACCTCGTCGGCCCCGAAGCTTCGATACCCCGCGATGCTGATTCCGTCGATCATTCCATCCCCATTCTTGCACTCGGCCCAAGTTTAACCGATGTTCAGATACAAGAAGGCCCCGGATTCCTTTCGGAATCCGGGGCCCTTCCACACACAAACTAAACCGAAGTTTAGTAATCCATGCCTTCCGGACCATGGCCGCCGGGAGCCGGAGCAGCCTTCTTCTCCGGAATCTCGCAGACCATCGCTTCGGTGGTGAGCATCAAGCCCGAGATCGAAGCCGCGTTCTGCAGGGCCGAACGGGTGACTTTGGCCGGATCGATGACGCCCGAGGCGACCAGATCTTCGTACACGTCCGTCTGGGCGTTGTAACCGAAGTTCGAGTTCTCGTTCTCACGGATCTTGCCGATGATGATGGCACCTTCGACACCGGCGTTGTTCACGATCTGGCGGATTGGCTCTTCGCAGGCGCGCTGGATGATGTTGACACCGATCTGCTCGTCGCCGGGCAGGGTGAAGCCGGCCAAGGCACCAGCCGCCAACCCGGCGGCGTTCAGGGTCCCATGGAGCTTTCCAGCTACATGCAGAGTCCTCCGATTCATCGGGCCCAAGACTACGCGGACGCGATCAAGTTGATACAGGTGAATCGACCGCCGAGGCACCTGTCCGTCCACGATACTGTCGCGGAGTTGTGCCAGTCGCCGTGGGATCAGATCCACGCCACGACAGCTTGAAGCCGCGTCTTTCCAAGATGGCAGGTTGTCACCGGTGAGGTGGCCAGCCGCGGCACACACGACGCCTCATTGCACATCGACAACTTTGCCATCAATCAGGAGGACCTTCATGTCCTTGTAGAAGAGCGTCTTCTTCTCGCCGAGGTTCGCTACTCTCAAAGGGTTGCCCAGGATGGCCGTAACTTCGTCCTGTGTCTGGCCC
>CAITMP010000470.1 GCA_903893525.1 uncultured Acidobacteriia bacterium
CGGCAGGAGACCAACTGTTGCCGCTGATGGTCAATGTGGACCCGTCATCCAGCTTGATCCTCACTAACGACGACATGCCCTTACCTTCCCCTAACCGTGTCCAAAACGAAATCGAAGAAATCCGGGTCCTTGCGGGCGAAATCGACTGGCCTTTCGTAGAGGTTCTCAAGCCCCATGGACATCACCTCCGTAGCATACACCCTGCCGCCCGACGAATAGTCCTTGCCGACGTATGCGTTCTCGAATTTGTCCGGCCTCGCTACCTCTTTCGGGCCATAGGCGATACCTGTCAATGTGCGGAGTTTGATCAGCGGATCACGCTTGCCATCAGTCGTGGTCCGCCGAACAAGGAATGCTTGCGCCTTGGCGGCTACGGCGGGAACCACATCCTCCAGCCAGTGCCCAAGCTCATGAACGATAGTCATAGTCTTGCTGTTTTTTCTGGCTGTGACAAGCTTCCCGGACGGGCTGTAATACTCTCTCTTGGCAGTCGTGGCCTTGAACGCAATAGCCTTGTCGTCGGCCAGGCCCGAACCAATCAGCTTACTGAAGGCCTCAACTCCAGACCGCCAAGCGGCTGGCAGTGTTTTGGAATATTTAACCGCTGGGGTTGCCGGATTCGCTTGGTACAGGACGGCCCGGTGGACATCCAGCGTTTCAGCCTTCATCTGTTCAATCTGTTCTCCCAACTTAATGCGCTTTCCCAAGGTGGAAGGCTGCCCTAATAGCTGCCGCCGCTCCTCTTCGAGCGCAGAGATTGCCGCCGCGTGGGTGTCGGCCTTTTCCAATAGATCCTTCCGGATCTCGCTTCCAGCCTTTACCTTCGGCTTGGGCGGCGCTTCGTCCGGAGCGATCAACCATTGGTGGCGGCACCGGAACCCGCCGCCGGTGATGAACACGTTCGGTATCTGCCCGTTGTCCATCCCGTCGACTTCGTCCCGCGTGTAACTCTTCCCGCCCTGCAGCAGGTGTTTGCAGAATGGCCTCGTCAGGCGGTCCCATGGCCCATAGAACCGGTACCGCAGCACCTCCGAAGGTAAGTCGGACTGAATCAACTGGTACCCACGGTCCGCGATCATGCGGTAGTACGTGGCCACGGCGGTTTCCGCCAGCCCCGACGCATCCTTCACCGTTCGCTGGAGATATCCAGCCAGCGATTCCGACAAATCGGCAAACGGCAGGCCGCCGACGGACAGCAGGATCCGTTTTTTTGCCTCCGACGCCACCGATTCCGCCACTGCGTCCAATCCGTCCTTGACGCTTACGCCCTGGTCGGCAAAGACCTGCAGGTCCCGCGCCGAAAATTTTACGGGCCCCTGCCCGATGGCTTCCAGCGTCTCCTGAAAGAACGGCAACTGCCCAGGGAACCGCCCGGTGAACTCGTTCAACAGATGCTGGTACCCGGCCCGGTCAAGTTGCTGCAGGAATATCGTGTCCAGCTGCCGGAGAGTCTTCGCGTTGCCCGCCGTGCGCCTGATATTGCCGTTCTCGACCTTCAGGTTTTCCCGCAGAACCGCCAGCGTGCGGGCCTGGGCCGACGCCACGACGCACTGCAGCTCGCGCTCGAAGTTCGCCACCAGCGCGTCTATCCAGCCGTTGTGGCGCTGCTGAATCTCGTCAATCCGTTCCATCGCCTACCCGCGCTGCGCCACGCGCTGGAATGCCTCGTTGCGGTCGGCAACCTGCCCGGGCAGCAACTGGTAACCGGACGTCGCGGGCGATCCCGACAACTGGTAGGTGGTGGTGCCGATCGCCACGGGCGTCGAATTCTGCAGGTACATCACGCCAGCCGGGTCCGACTGGTTACCCACGTAGACATTCCATCCGGTAGCGTTCTTGGTGATCACCGGGCCGTCCGCGATGCCGCGCGGAAACTGCGCCTGGTTGTTCGGCGGAATCAGGCCCGCGATGGACACGGAGAGCACGTTCGACGCCAGGATCTCCATCGGCAGAATCGCGCTCGGTCCGGATTCCGCGTTACCCTTGTTGACCGGCGAGACGTAACCGCCGGACTGGTCAACCCATGTGATCGCCACCAGCGCATTGAACTGCGCGGCCGACCCGGTGGACACCAGCGACAGGTTACCGGTGGACCACACGCCAGCGCCGTAGCCGTGCACAGCGCCAGGGCATTCCAGTGGGAGGAAAACACGCGGAAGGCCCTGCGAGAACAGCGCGCGCCATACGCGGGCGGATTCGTTTTCGTATGTCGCAAACTTGGTCTGGTAGCGGTCGTTCGTCTTGCGGGCCGACGCATCGCGGTACAGCAGCGCCAAGGACCGGTATGTCATCCAGCGTTTGAGCGGGCTGTCGCGGTTGCCGTAGGGGCTGGATGCCACAATCCCTGAGACCGGGAGCCTCTGGCGCGACGACCCGAAGCCGCCGTCGTAACCAGACGCCATGACGCCGGGCCACGCGCCGTAAAGTGAGCCGCCATAGGCCTGGGTGGCGGATTGCAGCGCGTCTGCGCACTCCTGCCAGGCCTGCCGGATAATCCCGGTGGAGCCCTCAAGCGGGATGTTCGCGGCCTTCGCCACCGCCGCCACCTCGGAATCGAGGGCCAGCATATCGGCGGCAGTAACTACGTCATTGTCCGTGAATAGTGGCATGGCTGAGGAAGATGGAATTGCCAGTGAAATCGATACGTTAGAGCGGAATTCTGGATTTGCGCCCCAACCTTGGTGAAGACGGGAAAAACAACGCGGCGCGATCCCGGAGAATGAGGACGCGCCGCGCGATTGCCGCAGGGTGCCGATGCCCGCGCCAATACTTGCCAGCCGCCTAGTATTCGACGTATGCCGATACAGTCGCGGTGCCGCTGGAGTCGATGGCCTGCACTTTGATCCGCAACGCCACGTTGCTGATGCCGAGCCGTGCCATGGGCAGCTGGTACTTACGGACCGACTGCTTGATCTGGCCGCCGCCGGTGGTGCCCGCAAACGAAAACACCGCCAACTGGCGGATGTCGGAGGCGAATCCATCCGCCGATTCCTCGACCGACAGCAACACGTTTTTACCGCTGGTCAATGACTCCAGGACAAAGTCCAAAGTCCAATCGCCGGTGACGCTGGAGACCACATAGTTCTGGCTCACCAGCCCGCCGCTGGTATAGGAGGCATTGCCAGCCACCCCGGACGAAAGCGCCGCGTCGGAGTATAAACCAAAGGTGGTCGTGCTGTAGCTGGTCACCTTGGCATACCCGGTGGTGTTGGCGTTGGTGTTGCCGCCGACGCCGGTAATCCGGATCTGGTCGCCGTCAACGAGATTGTGCGCGGCGGAGCAAGTAACGACGATGGGCGTGGCATTGGTTGCGCCGGACACCGTGCAGCCGACGTTTCCCGCCGCCGTGTAGCTGCGCGCGGCCTCGATGGGGTAGAGGGCCGCGCCGAACGATAGCGCCGCGGTGAGTGCCGCGGCCAAGCCGAGCTTTTTGAAAATCTTCATCATTTCTTTCCTTTCGTTTCAGTCGGTGGTTGGATGTCTGCCGGGTTGAATCCCAGCCGGTCAATCGTCGCGGCCCGGTGCGCAGCCGCGATTTCCGCCTTCCGGTTGCCCATAGCCGCCAGATAGGCCGCAATCTCGTCTTCTTCGGCCAGCCGGTGGCTTCCGGCTGTGATCAGTTTCGCGGCGTTGTGCCGGTCAACCTCGGACACCGCGCCGCCGTGGAAACCTTTGGATGGAGCGTGCAGGCTCATGACGTGGAGGAAGTCGGCTGGGGCCAGCCGCTCCTCCTCCGCCTTGACCGCGCTCCAGAATTCGCGGGTGGTAATGGGATATTAGCTGAGGACCTGCTGGCCGTGGTTGTTCCGCAGCACGGCGCAACCATAGAGGACGTCCACCGTGAACTGCTGGCTGAGGGTGTTCGGCTGGTAGCTCATGGTCACCCGCATCCCGAAGTTGCCATACTCGGCATACTCGGCGATAGCACCGGTGCCAGGGAGCGGTTGGGGAAGACGGCGTATTACCAAGCCGATGGCATTCTTCACGAAAGCTAGGTTGTGTGTGGTGACGGGGCCCGTCCCGGTCTTGGGGACGTACTGGGAACGGAACACGTCGAAACCTTTGATCCGGCCAAAAACACCGTCAACAATTGCAGCAAGCCCGGTTCCGGCTGTCTGCATTTCCGTGAAGCGCGGGATCTGGCGCATCTGGGAGTACGTGGTTCCGTCCACCACCAAATACTTCGGACCTGCCGGAACCTTGGCGGCGAACAGCGCTGTTTCCGCCGAGTCCAGGACAGCCTCGGTGATCGCCGTGGCCGCCGCGCCCAGTGTCGCGTTCGCGGTAAAACCGGCATACAGCGCCAGCAGGTCGCTCTCGATCTTCTCGGCAATCGCCACAACAGCCGGCTGCATGTAGACCTTCAGCAGGTCCGGCACCGCAATCACCTTTGTAACGTCCGGAATTACGAACGTTGCCTCGACGTGGCTGTTGAGCACGATCTGGGCGTTGCCGAGGTTCGGATTCTGGGCCTGGACGGAACCGCCCTCCGCCAGATTGTTGGCTACGAGGACAGGGGCGATGGGCACGTTGACGGTGTCGCCCGCCTGGGCCAGAACAGGCTCGTAGTCCCGGTTGACGAGGTTGCCCATGACGAGGTTGCCGACGAGCGCCGGGAGTGCGTCGGCGGCAACCAGCTTGACTATTGCGTTGGCCACGTTGGCCGATGTGATGGATGGCATTTACTTTCCTTTCGCGCTTATGCGCCGCTGACGTGTTTGATCTGGGCTAAAACCGCTGCCCTTGTTTCCGCCGACATGCCCGGCTTGATATCGTTGATATCGACCGACGCCTGCCCGTGCCTTCCGGGAACCGCTCCGGCCCCGCCCGCCTGCCGTGGTGGCAGGAGGTATTCATGCTGCCGGATCTGCGCCGCCAGGTATTCGCCGAGGGGCTGGTCCTCCTTGCCGCCCACCAGCTGCCCGTCCTCGGTCCACTTGAGGTCCGCGTCGAAGATCCGCTTGGCCGCATCCAGTCGCTCCGCCGGGACACCGACCTTGCCGAGTTCGGTGGCCAGCGCGGTGGAGCGCCGCTCGGCCTTGGCTGCTTCGTCGGCACGAACCCGAGCCGCCTTGGCCTCGTCAAGATCTTTGCGGAGTGCGGCCAGTTCCCGCTCCATCTTGGCCGTTCCCGTGTCCTTTTTGGGGTCGGGGGGCGGATCGGTCGGCGGTGGATCGGTTGGGGGTGGAGTTGGCTGGGTTTTGAGTGCCTTCGCCACCTCGGCCGCAACGATCTTGGCGATGTCGGCAGTTGTGATGGGTGGCGAAGACGTTCCGCCACCACCTCCGCCACCTTCTACCGCTTCTTCGCGGAGGATGGATCTCATCCACCAGAGTTTATTCATGCGTCGTATCCTTTACAGGTCTAATTAATCTGCCCATACCTTGAAGCTGACGACTTTGATCGTGCGACTGCCACCAGTCGTATACGCGGTCAGCCAGATGTGCTGTGTGGACAGCGTTGCGTCCGCCGTGCCCGAGGCGAACAAGGTGCCGAAATAGACCCCGACGCCTGTGGAGGAATACCCCTGGTAGGATGCCGTCATCGACTGTGCGTTTTGCACCCCCGCGTTGTTGCAGACAAGGCCTTCTATGAGATCGCCGCCATTGGTGGCACCCGGCACAGTGACCTGCACCACACTACCCGTCGCAACCGTTGGACTGTAGTAGACCGAATAGGTCAATCCACCGGTGCCTGTCGTTTCCTGTGTCACAAACTTGTATCCGTAGCAGCGACCTGCGCCCAGCGACGGCAGCGCGCCGGAGTCCGCCAGCGTCGCCGCCGTGCCCGCAGTAGTCGCCGAGGTCGTGACGCTAGTGGGGGCCTGCACGAACAGATTGTGAGTACTCCACGTCCCGTCGCCCCGCCAGTACGTACCCGCGTTGGCGCTTGTGCCGCCGTTCAGCCTCGCCGTGACCAAGTTGCCTGTCAGATCCGATGCAGACCCCGACGTGGCCACCGCTGGCAGCGCCGTCACCCCCGTACCACCTTGCGACTGTGGAAGAGGACTCGCCAAGTGGGTAGCCATGACTTGGTTACTCCCCGCCGCGATGTCGACTCCGGTCTTGGCGATTGTGTTGTCTGCATCGCCTGTGGCGATTTGCTTGCAGCTCGGAACAGCACTTGTGTTGATGCTATACACCAGAGACGAGGAGCACGTACCCCCAGAGACGGTTGGAATGGTCGGCATGTTGACGCGGAGCAGGGTACCGTCCGTGTTGACCCCGCCGACGTACTGATTTGTCACCGTGGCAGAGCTGAATACGCCGCCTAAATTTCCTGCCGCCGGGACCGGCAAAGACATGCCGTCGAAGTTGACGGTGCCTCCGAAACAAGTGAAGTGGTAGGCCCTGTACTGCTGCGCCTTGATCCGGTTGGTAATGGCGTTCCCGGCGTATTGCAGGTTGTTGTTCGAATTGAAATAGGTGTTTGCATCGGTAACGATGATGCTTCCATCCTGCCCGTTCGTGCATCCGGTAATAGTGTCGATTGCGGACGATGCAAACCCTGCAGTATTTGCTGTACGGAAGATAGACCCATTGGGAGCGCCCGAAATTGATTGCGATGTCTGGTCCGCTGGCCAGTTGGTTACAGTTCCGACCGTGCTGGGGGTGCATGAGCTACCCAGGGTACAGGCCGTCCCGTTGACAGTCGTAATCAGGCTGAACGGCTTGGCCGCCGTCCGGTACGGCATCAGGTGCTCGTAGATCGCGTGAGCCGCCTTAATGCCGCCGACTGCATTCAGGTGGTATCCGTTGGACTGCATTTCACTACGCGCGTTGGAGTCGGCAAAACTGCCAAATATCCGCGTGAGGTCCACGCTGGAAACCGCGCTTTGAGTGCGTGCGAGATCCTGCTGGGCATTGCAGTACTGCGCCATGCTGTAGGTTTTTCCCGTGAAATTGTTATTCGATGCGCATATAGCGACCCAGTCCACTTGGGGCAACGAGCCACGTGCAGATCCGATCAAAGTGGCCAGCGCCGCCGCGTGCGTAGCCGGTGCCTGATTGGCGTTCATTTCGTTGGTCCCCCAGATCGAAACCACCACGTCAGGGGCAAGCGCCGCCATGTTTTGGGCCCAATAGGTCTGATTTGCGCTGGACCAGTCGGACGCCATCGAGCCGGACTGGCCGACGCGGGATACAATGACGCCGCCCGCACCGGTGATGCGGGCAAAGAACCCCGCAAACCGGACCCCGGTACTGCCGGCCACGGTCACGCTCAATGTGACAGAATGCGATGCCGACGATAGGCCGCTGATTGTGGAGGTCTGGATGCCCGCAGCCCCCGCCGTGCTGATGGTGGTAGTCGATCCGCCGTCGACCGACCACGTAAACGACCCGCCGCCGGTCTGCCGGTACCAGAGGATCGTGAAATCGGTCATCGTGTCGGCAATCACGTACCGGCCCGGAGTGCTGGCGTCCGCGCTGGACGCATCCGCCGCATTGGCACCAACGCATGTCGCAGCAGATCCAGACACGGCGGTACCGCAATCGGTCCATGTGCCGGAGCGCGTCCAACTGTACGTTCTAGCCAGCGTGCCGTCTGGTATCTGGTCATTCGAGTTTGCCGGGATAAACCCGGTTCCCGCGCTTGCCGTGCTGGTAGCCGAGTAAGTGGCGAGTAGCTCCTTGGCCAGTGGCGACGTGATAAACCCGTTGGATGCCCACGAATCACCGACCACCGCAATATGGATTGGAGTCGATCCGCCGTTGAGTATCTTGGATTCAGCCGCCTTAAAGTTGCGTTGATTGTACGGGGCGAACCCGTACCGCTCCGAAATGGAGCTTCCGGGGTTGAGCCCGATTCCTGCCGGGTTATTTGTCCCGGATGCCGACGCCCCAAAGTTCACACCCTGCGAGGACAACACGGTCACGGTGGACCCAGACACGCTGACATCGCCGCCCGCTGACACCGTACCTGTTGCTCCGGTTGCGCCGGTTGCGCCAGCCGACCCGGTTGCGCCGGTTGCGCCCGTTGCCCCCGTGGGTCCCTTCCAGACGGAATAGTCCGGTACCGGATTCACGCCCGTCTCGATTGCGGCGATGGTCACCGTGCCCGACGCCGGAACCGTCCAGTACGGCTTTCCGTTGCGGCTGGGCGAATAGACCACCTGGTAGTATCCCGGCACCAGCGTTACGGAGAACTGCCCGCGCGTCACATTGATGGTGACGGGCGTCGAAATCACGTACTGCCCGGCCTGGGTGGTCGGGGTGAACGCGGAGATGTCAACCCGCCCCGTCCAGGGCGTGCCGTCGGGCTGGATGATGGTCTGCGCGACCGTGGTGGCGGACGCCGCGCGGGCCAGCAATAGGGATGCAATGAGTAGTCTTTTCATGCTCGGTTCAGTCGGTCGGTTCAATCGGCCCGGTTCAGTCAGCACTAGTCAATCCAGAGCGTCACAAACGCGCCGTCGCCGTTCGTGACCGCGTCAATGCCGAAATCCAGCGGGTTCAGCGTGTTCCCGCCCTCCGGTGCCTTGGCTGCCCAGTGCACGCCAGCGCCGGATGGCTTGGGCAGTGCCGCAATCTTGGTGGTGCCCTTCACCGCGTAGACGGTCCCGGTGCTGGCCGGATCCGCCCACACCTCGATCTTGTTGACACCGCCAGCGGGTGGGCGTCCGTCGCCCGCTGCCAGAATCATCGCTGCCGTAATTGGCGTCGGGGTGCCGGCCGCCGCGACGGTGAGCTTGCCGAGCGCGATTGCGATCACTGGAGCAAGCTCCCGATCAGGGCCGTCGGCTCCGCGCCGCCGGAGGCCGCCAAGATTCGCTTCGACCGTGGCTGAACGCATGAAACTGCCATTGATCCACGTCTTTAGTTCCTCGCGGTCCTTCGCCCGGGCCTCCGTCAATTCGGCGCGCATGCGGTCCAGCCCGGCCCGCAAGCTCAGGTTCGACCACGCAGCCAGTCCGCTGAAGATGGCGATACCAGCTTCGACCGCCGTATGAAGGAACGGCTCCATCTACGCGGCCCTTTTGGTGCGCTGGTCGTAATCGAGCAAGTACAGGAAGTGCCGCGGCTTGATACCCGGCACGACGATAGGTGCCATTGACGGCGGCTGGACTTGTGTCGTAGTGCTCATGTCGTAGTGCTCATGCCGTATGGATTAAAACAGTACTTCCGGTCTGGGCCCGCCCTGCATCCGCAGCGGGAATTCACGCTCCACCAGATACCCCAGCGCGTCGGAAATGTGGGTACGCTTCGGGTTGCGCTTATCGATCTCGCTGGCCCCCGGCAAGTACGCCACCTGCTCAAGGTCGGCTATCAGCTCCCGGCATTGCTGGTGCACCACCAGCCGACGCTCGCCCGCCGCGCTCTCCAGCCGCGCGTTCATGGCGTTCACGCGGGCCTTGACACTGGGGCTTGCGCTCGGCACATGGAAGCTCGGCATAGGCGACGCATCGCCACGGAGGGACGCTTTGACTAATTCCCAGTCCGTCCCGTCCGCCGACGTCTTCCGGGCGTTTCCAGCCGCGTCGCCG
>CAITMP010000471.1 GCA_903893525.1 uncultured Acidobacteriia bacterium
CCAAGATCCCGGAACAAACACTGCTCTCGAAGGAATACGCCAAGGAGCGGCGCGCGCAGATCGACGCCACCCACGCCTCGATGGAGAGCCGTCCGGGCGCATTCGGCGGTCCGATGAAGATCGCGGTCAACACCAACCCGACTCTCGGCGTGGCCGACACGACCTGCGTGGACGCCGTCGATTCCAAGGGCAACCTCTTCTCGGCGACACCAAGCGGTGCCTGGCTGCCGTCCGTGATCGCGGGTGAAACGGGAATTCCACTCGGGACGCGGCTGCAGTGCTTCCTGATCAACACCCCCGGCCATGCGAATTCGTTGGTGGGCGGGGCCCGTCCGCGCGTCACCCTGAGCCCGACGATGGTGCTGAAGGACGGCAAGCCGGTCCTAGCCATTTCCACACCGGGCGGCGACAACCAGGACCAAGCCATGCTGCAGGTTTTGCTCAACATCCTGGATTTCGGCATGACGCCGCAGATGGCCGTGGAGGCCCCGCGCTTCCAGACCGAGCATTTCTATGCGACGTTCGCCAACCACGAGTTCATCGCCGGGAAGGTGAACCTGGAATCCCGCATCCCCAAGGAAACCATTGACCAGATGACGGCCTGGGGCCACAAGATCACGGTGCTGGGACCGTGGAGCAACGGTTCGGCCCCGGTTGTGATCCAGCTGAATCCGGGTGTGTACACGGGCGCAGCAGACCCCCGGCGCGGACGTTTCGTCTTCGGGCGGTAATCAAACATGAGCAGAAAAATCCGTTGGGGCGTCCTGGGCGCCGCAAAAATTGCCACTGTCCGGGTGATCCCCGGCATGAAGACCTGTGCATTGGCCGAAGTGACAGCCATTGCGTCGCGTGATCCGGCCAAGGCACAGGCTGCCGCGTCGTCGCTCGGCATCGCCAAAGCCTATGGTTCCTACGAGGAACTGCTGGCCGATCCCGACATCGACGCCATCTACAACCCGCTGCCGAACCCGATGCACGTGCCGTGGACGATCCGGTGCGCCGAAGCGGGCAAGCACGTTTTGTGCGAAAAACCCATTGCGATGGATGCCGCCGAGGCTTCCCGGCTGATCGCGGTCCGGGAGCGCACCGGCGTCAAGATCGGCGAGGCGTTCATGGTCCACACGCACCCGCAGTGGCTGCGCGTGGTGGAAATCGTGCGTTCCGGCGAGATTGGCGACCTCCGCGCGATGGTCTTCCCGTTCACATACAACAACCGCGATCCGAAAAACATTCGGAACATGCCCGATATGGGCGGCGGTGCGCTGATGGACATCGGCTGCTACCCGATCCATCTGTCACGCTGGGTTTTCGGTGCCGAGCCTGTGCGATTGGCTGCTTCGGTCAGCCGCGACCCGGAATTCGGCACGGACCGGCTGACTTCGGCCCTGCTGGAGTATCCCCAAGGGCATGCGGTCTTCACGGTTAGCACCCAGGCCAGCCCGTTCCAACGGACACAGATTTTCGGGAGCGCAGGCCGGATCGAAGTGGAAATTCCAGTCAATTCCCCCACCGACCAGCCAACGAAGTTGTTCGTCCAGACCACCGGGCTCCGCACAGAAAGCATTCCGACCTGCGACCAGTACGGAATCCAGGGCGATGCGTTTTCGCGGGCGGTCTTGGAGGACAGCCCCGTCCCGGTTTCCGTGGAGGAGGCTGTCCGCAATATGGCAGTGATCGATGCGGTCTTCAGGGCCGGGGCGTCCGGCCGGTGGGAAGCGCCGCAGGATCTACTGAACCGTTAGGAAGATGCCGGTCTGGGCGTTGCTGCCGTTTACGGAAACGGCCAGCGATTGATCCCCCTTCACA
>CAITMP010000472.1 GCA_903893525.1 uncultured Acidobacteriia bacterium
CGATCTCGGCGGCCCGGTCCTCATGACGTTTGTATTCGAGTAGTTCAGCGTTCAGTTCGCCGCTCAGCACCGCCAGTTCCTTCGGGGCGGGCTGCCGTGCCATCGCCAAGCGGAAGCCGTAGCCGAGGCGCGAGGCCGGGGTCTTGCCGCCTTCCACAAGCATGCGCTCGGCCAAAGCCCGCGCGGCCTCCACGAACGTGGTGTCGTTCAGCAGGGTCAAAGCCTGGAGCGGGGTGTTGGTGATGGTTCGGCGGGCGGCGCACTTTTCGCGGTCCGGGGCGTCGAACACGAGCATCTCGGGTGGAGGCGCGGTGCGCTTCCAGAAGGTGTAGAGACTGCGGCGGTGGAGGTCGTCCCCTTTGCCTTGAACGAACGATTGGGAGGTGAAGCCGTCCCCGTAGGCGATTTCCTCCCAAACACCGTTGGGCTGGTAGGGATTGACGGCCGGTCCGCCGGCTTGTTCCTTCAGGAGTCCGGAGGCGTAGAGTTCGGAATCGCGCAGGACCTCGGCCGGCATGCGGAACCGGGGGCCGCGGGAGATCAGGCGGTTTTCGGGGTCCTTTTCGAGCAGATCGGGTGTAACTTTGGAAGCCTGCCGGTAGGCAGCCGAGGTCACGACCAGGCGCTGCAGTGCCTTGACATCCCACTTGGAGCGGATGAATTCGGTCGCCAGCCAATCCAACAGCTCTGGATTGCTGGGCGGCTCTCCCTGGGCGCCGAAATTTTCCTGGGTTTTCACGATTCCGGTGCCGAAGTAGATGGCCCAGAACCGGTTGACGGCCACACGAGCGGTGAGCGGATGGGCGGGATCCACCAGCCAATTCGCCAGTGCGAGACGGTTCGCGGGAACGTTGGCCGGGAGCGGCGGAAGCACCGAGGGTACTCCCGCGGTCACCTTTTCGGTCTGATTCCGGTAATCGCCGCGCGCCAGGATGAAAGTGTCGCGGGGCTTTTCGGTCAATTCGGACATCACCATGGTGGTGGGAATAGCTGCGGTGAGTTTTTTCTGATCGTCGCGCAGTTGCTTGAGTTCGGCCCAGGCCTGACGGTCGGGGGCGGGGGCGGCGTGGGTCAGATAGTACTCGCGAATCCACGCGGCCTGGTCTTTGGCTCGTTTGTCGGCGCGGATGTTGAGAATCGCTCGGAGGGGTTCAAGCCCGGCCAGGTATTCGATCTCGGACTGGTCGAGCATGCGGTTGTAGATTCGAAGATCGTCGAGTTTGCCCTTGAATTCGGAAATTTCGAGGGGAGCCGCGATTTCAGCCGGACCGGAGGCGGCACCGGGCAGGGATTCGGTTCGGACCGGCTTCCCATTGACCAGAACCGCAACTTTCCCGAAGCCATCGTAATTCAGGGCGATGTGGTTCATGTTGTCGGGCCAGGGCAAGCGGTCGATGGTGCGGACCATCACTCCCGGCATCCGGACATACAATTTCGGAACGCGCTGCTGGACACCCGAGAGTTCGAAATCATCCAGCCAGAGCTCAAAACCCTTGCCCGGGGAACCTTGGATCAGGACAACATCCCTGGGCTTCTGGTTGATCTTGAGCCAAAAAGCCACGGAGACGGGGGACTTGGCATCCAAGGCGGCAATATGGGGAAAGCAAGTTTTCGTTTGGCCGTCGAAATCCACACCTCTGTCCACGGCACCGTTGGAGTATGTCAGGTCACCCTTGGTGATCCGGCCGTGGAGGTAGTGGCCGGAGGAATCCGAGAGATTGCCGTCGAATTCAAAATGCGCGGCCAGATCCTTTCGTGCACGGGCCTCGAAGGAAAGCAGTTGCGATTTCTCCCATTCGGCTTGTTCTTCGGCGATTCTTTTTTCCGGCAGCGCCTTGTCATGGGAAGCAATCGCGAGTTTCAGTTGGTCCTGGCGGAGCTTCTGTTCGGCGGAAGGAAGCTGCAGATACGGGTCGGCGTTGCCGTTGCGGCCGTCCAAGCCCTTCTCGTTGACGTTGTTGAAGAAGGCGAAGAAGCGGTAGAAATCGCGCTGGGGGATGGGGTC
>CAITMP010000473.1 GCA_903893525.1 uncultured Acidobacteriia bacterium
CCGAGCTACGATCGCGGCGCGATGGAACACACAAACCAACCCACCACCACCCAAACCGCCAAACCAAGATCCGAAGCACAAATCGCCGCCTCCCGCGCCAACGGTGCCAAATCCAAAGGTCCCGCAACCCCCGAAGGGCGCGCCATTTCCGCCCAGAACGCCGAACGCCACGGCATCTTCGCCCGCATATGCACCATCCACGGCGAAGCCCCCGAACACTTCACCAGCCTCATCGCAGACCTCTACGAAACCTGGACCCCCACCGACGAGCACGAACGCGCCCTCGTCGACACCATGGCCATGGCCCTCTGGCGCCGTACCCGCATCGCCGCCCTCGAATCCGCCGGCATCAACCTCCAACTAGCCAAGTCCGAAATCCAAAATCCGGAGACCACCCACCATTACCTCGCCGTCACCTCCCTGGCCGAGGAAAGCCGTTCCTTCGAACTCCTCAACCGCTACGAGGCCCGCTTCACCCGCATGTTCGAGCGCGCCGCACGCTCCCTCATGGCCTACCGCAAGTTCCGCCAGCAGGAAACGGCCGAGGCTATCCCCGAACACCTTCCCGAACCAGCCCCCGAACCCGAAATCCAAAAACAGAAAAACGAACCCAAGCACCTCTCCCGTCGCGACGCCCGCAAACTCAAAAGATGGCAAAAACGCCACCCCGCACCAGCCCATTCCCCCCAATCACCCCCCGCCGCTCAACTGTAGGGCGGCAATTCTTGGCCGCGGCGACCTTTCCAGGTCGCCATAACCGAAGATCCACTGGTTACGGCACCAACCCCAACCCCGGTCACACCCGTACCAGGAAAATTTTCAACCAAAAACACCATTTTTATCAACCACTTGAAAAACCAGAGTCTGCCAAAAACCCCAAAATCCATCCGACCGCCATGCTATCCAGATGTCATGAAAAATCTCTTTTGCAAGCAGTGGAACCAAAATTTCGCTGCCAATCCATTTCTCCCCGCGGCCTTGAAAACCGCCTTCAACACGGACGAAACAGTTGCCTTCGCCATCCACCGGCCGGCATCCAACCCGACCCCAAACAAGCCGCCTTCCTGGCCTCAACCGCCAACCAAGGCATCCTCAACTGCACCCGCCAGTGGGGACAATCCACCATGGCCGCCATCAAGGCCGTCCTACGCGCCCTTCCTGCAAATCTTGGTAAATGCAGGGCTTGCGGGCAACTGTAGCCGCAAATTGCGCGTCATACTGAACCATAGATGACACGTACGATCCTTTTTCCAATCGCAGCAACCCTGCTGTTCGCCGCGACGTCGGTCGCCCAGGAACCCGGTGGAGCCGGCGGCCCTCGTGGTGGCTTTGGCGGTCCCGGTGGACGTGGGGGCATGATTCGCTTCAGTCCAATACTTTCAGCACTGGATGCCGACCACGACGGCGTGATTTCCGCCGCTGAACTGGCCAATGCGCCAGCCGCCTTGAAAACCCTCGACAAGAACGGTGACGGCCAGTTGACCGAGGACGAATTGCGCCCGCAGTTTGGAGGTCGCGGCGGCCAGGGACGCGGCGAAGGTCGTGGTGAGGGGCGCGGCGAAGGTCGCGGGCCCGGTGGCCGTGGCGGCGATGAGGGAGAGGCGCAGGGTCCGAACGCCAACGATCTCGTCAACACTTTGATGGCGTTTGACAAGAACGGCGATGGCAAACTCACCAAAGACGAAGTGCCGGAACGCATGCAGGGCATTTTTGACCGCGCCGATGTCAACAAGGACGGCATTTTGACCCGCGATGAGCTGATGAAAAATGCTGCCGTGCGTGTCCAACCCCAGGGCGGCGGCCGAGGTGAACGCGGTGAAGGCAGAGGCGAAGGTCGTGGCGAGGGCCGCGGGTTCCGTCCGCCGGATGTTGCCATGCAGGCACTCGACACCGACGGGGACGGCATCATCTCCAAAAAAGAGATTGCCAATTCCACCAAGGCACTAAAGAAACTCGACAAAAATGCCGATGGACAACTGACGGAAGATGAACTTCGGCCCAATTTCGGCGAGGGCCAGCGCCCACAGCCGTTCGAATAGCACGTTCCGAGACGCAATCTACAAGACCAGCAACGGGGCCATATGAAAAAGATCATAGCTATCTCTGCGCTTGCACTCCTCTCGTTCGGACTTGCATCGTCAAAGTCCATCTCCAGACAGGAGCCGCGTTATACCTTCCACCGGGAACACATCCTTGGGACATCGTTGGAAATCAAGGTATTAGCATCCTCGGAAGCCGAGGCCGAGCGGGCCGAAGCCACTGCCGTCGCCGAAATTGACCGGCTGTCCAAGATCCTGAGCGGTTATGACAAGGACAGCGAGTTCAGCCGCTGGATGCGGACCTCCCATACCGCCGTCCCGGTCTCACCCGAATTGCTGGAAGTATTGGGAATGTTCGATACTTGGCGCGACCGGACTGGCGGGGCACTCGATGCATCCGCCGAGGCTGTCGGCCGGGTTTGGAAGAAGGCTGCTGCGGAAAGCAGATTACCAAATTCCTCCGAACTGGCGGCCGCGGTCGAGGCCGTCCAGCGCACGCACTGGAAGCTGGATGCCGTGAACGGTACCGCCGAGCACCTGAGCACCACCCCGCTGATGCTCAATTCCTTTACCAAGAGCTACATCATAGACAAGGCTGCGGGCAAGGCGCTCGCCAGTGAAGGCGTGCATGGCGTAATGGTCAACATTGGCGGCGATCTCGCGGTGCGCGGCGCAATGACCGAAACTGTCGGCGTCGCCGATCCGAAAGCAGCCGAAGAGAACTCTGACCCGATCGCCAAGTTGGTGATCCGGGACCGTGCGGTTGCCACCAGCGGTGATTACCGTCGCGGAGTCGAGATCGGCGGCTCCCATTACTCTCACATCGTGGATCCCCGGACCGGCCAAACTGCCGAGAATGTGATCAGCTCAACCGTGGTGGCCCCAGTTGCTGCCGATGCCGGGGCGCTGGCCACCGCGTTCTCGGTTCTCGCTCCGGAGGAAAGCGCGAAGTTGGCTTCCAAAATGTCCGGTGTGGATTTCCTGATCGTCAAACGCGATGGAACCCGGCTGGTCAGCCAAAACTGGAACCGTCTCGCTGGCGGGATCGCCGCCCAGGCTGCGAAGCCAGCCGCACAGGCACCCGCAAAAGCCGAAGCCGGTGCTTGGGACCCCTCCATGGAGCTGACGGTTGGCTTCGAGATCGCCCGCATCGACGACTTCCGTTCACGCCGTCCCTACCTCGCCATCTGGGTCGAGGACAAGGACAAGTTCCCCGTCAAGACCTTGGCACTTTGGTACGAGAAGCCCCGTTGGTTGCCGGAACTGAAACTCTGGTACAAGGAAGACCGCGTTCGAGCCATGGCCGAAGGCTCGGAAATCACCAAGACCGGTGCAACCCGTTCCCCCGGCAAATACACCGTCAAGTGGGACGGCAAGGACGATAGCGGAAAGCTGGTCAAGGCTGGCAAGTACAACGTGGTCATCGAAGTCGCCCGCGAACACGGCACCTACCAATTGATGCACCAGGACATCGACTTCACCGGTACGCCGAAGCA
This sequence comes from uncultured Acidobacteriia bacterium, assembly GCA_903893525.1. Lineage (GTDB taxonomy): Bacteria > Acidobacteriota > Terriglobia > Bryobacterales > Bryobacteraceae > BOG-234. The sequence goes on from CAITMP010000473.1 coordinate 3,536, forward strand.
GGCGGTGCTTCCCGGTGGTGTCGAAATCTCCGGGGCGACGGTTGACTATCACAAGGTCGCCCGCTAAATCCAATGGTTGCTGAAACCAAGGTTGCAGAGGAACCGAAAACACAGGCGCGATCCGGCGAATGGAACCGCCGGATCGCTGTATGGGGTAGATGGCTGCACATCTACCTCTCGATGGTCAGCTTCGCGATCCTGCTGTTTTTTGCGGTGACCGGACTAACGCTGAACCACCCCGATATGTTCGGCGAGCACCAACAAGTAACCCAGTACAAAGGCACCGTTCAGAAGGCGTGGATCTCAGGCACCGATGTTGCCAAGCTGGAGATTGCCGAGTATCTTCGAAAAACCCACGGCATCAAAGGCTCGGTGGCGGATTTCCGCGTCGATGATTCCCAACTAAGCGTGAGCTTCAAAGGGCCAGGCTATAGCGCGGACTCGTTTATCGACCGCCAAACCGGTAGCTACGATCTCACGGAAACGAGACTCGGATTGGTGGCGGTACTGAACGATCTCCACAAGGGGCGGGACAGCGGCAAGATCTGGTCCTGGGTGATCGATTTTTCAGCCGTCCTGATGACGCTGCTCTCCCTCACCGGCATGCTCTTGATGTGGTTCCTGAAACGGAAGCGCTTCTCGGGTTTCATGACGGCACTGGTCGGAGCAGCAATTTGCTTCGTGATGTACCGCGTCTGGGTCCCGTAATCCCTACTGGGTGTCCGGAATTTGGGGAGCCGTCTTGAACGCCTCCCCCATGATCTTTTCAAAAGCAGCCACGGTAACCGGCGACGGTTTGTAGTTGCCGAATCGGTAACCGGCCGCGATCATCAGCGGCGTCCAGCCGTGCTTGTTCTTCTGGTTCCAAACACTCATGTTCGCGCCCTTTTCGGCTAGAACCAGCACGGCCCCTGGAAGGTTCTTGTAAGCAGCGCTGTGCATCGCGGTTTCCCCATTGTTGTCCACCGCATCAATGTTGTTCCGAAATTCGAGGGCCGTCTGGATAGCCTCCACCACCTCGGGTTCCGTGCCCGCATCCTCGCCGGGCGAGCGTGTCCCGAGTCCGGCGGCCGCCATTAGCGGAGTGCTGTTGTCGGCATTCGGAATCAGGGGATCGGCACCAAGTGAAACCAGATAGCGCATCAGTTCGGCATCGGCTGTCCGCGCAGCCAGAAAGAACGGTGTCGCGCCGTTGGTGTTCAAACTGGTCAGACCAAAATTGACCTTTTTCGTCATGCGGGCGTTGATATCCGCACCCTTGTCCACCAATTTCTTGATCAGCTCCAAGCTGCCCATGCTTCCGGAGCCCTCCGGTGCAGGGTCGTTGTCGCCCCCGCCGGATTTCCGGATCGACGGAATCACATGCAGCGCGGTGTATCCGGGCCCCGCAAACTTCGGATCGGCTCCGGCGTCCAGCAGTTTCGACGCCAATTCGTAATGTGCGTTGGCAACCGCCAGAATCAGGGCGCTGGTTCCGGCCTTCGGTGTGCCCCCGCCCGCTGATTGGCGCTTCGTGCCCTTTGTCGGCGTCGGAGCAACAGTCTGGTTGACGTCGTCACCAGCTTTCAAAAGGGCCTGTACAACCCCGGTCCGGCCTTCCCGGACCGCGAACAAAAACGGCGTGTAGCCGGAAGTCAGGGCTTGGTGGAAATCGGCACCAGCCTTCAGAAGTGTTTCCACAACTTCCACATTGCCCTCGGCGGCCGCCCATATCAGTGCCGTCTGGCCCCGCCGGGGTTCCTCGGCATCAATTTTTGCGCCGTTCGCAAGCAGCACCCGGACCGCCCCGGCTCGCCCGGACCGCGCCGCCGTCATCAGGGCGGTTTCGCCGCCGGGGAGAACGGCGTTCGGATCGGCACCGGCTTTCAACAGCAAGTCCACGATGGCTCCGTCGCCTTCCGTGCAGGCCAGCGAGAGCGGCGTGACGCCGTACCGGTTGGCCAGTTTCGGGTTGGCTCCGGCGTGGAGAAGGATCTCGGTGAGTTTCAGGTCGTCCTGGTTGGCGGCCCAATGCAGTGCGGTGGTTCCGTCCGCCTGTGTGGAATTGACATCCACTTTTTGCGCCAGAAGTTCCAGAATTGCCTGTCGATTCTGGGACTTGGCGGCGTCGGGCAGACGGCTGTCCGCCCCGAACGCGGAGGCACAGAGCAACATCAACGGCAAGAGCACGACGACAACTCGCGGCATTAGATCGAGAGCAGCTCCGTCACCTTGCCGTTGCTATCGGCGAAATGGTCCTGCCGCACACCCGCCTTTTCCAGCAGGGTCAGGTGCAGATTCGCAAGTGGCGTAGGCTCGGCATAGCGGACGTGCCGACCGCCCTTCATTTGGCCGGCTCCACCGCCAGCCACCATGATCGGCAGATCTACGTGGTCGTGTTTGTCCCCGTTGCTCATGCCGCTGCCGTACAGATACATGGAATGGTCGAGCAGGGTTCCATCGCCTTCGCGGGTGGCTTTCAGTTTCTCCAGGAACCCGGCGAACAGCGAAACATGGAAGGCATTGATCTTGGCCACCTGTTCCAATTTTTCCGCGCTGCCGCCGTTGTGCGTCAGGGGGTGGTGCGGATCCGGGACGCCGATCTCGGGGTATGTCCGGGTGCTGGTTTCCCGGGCCAACTGGAAGGTGATCACGCGTGTAACGTCGCCTTGGAAGGCGAGAACTTGGAGGTCGAACATCAATCGGGCGTGGTCGGCATAGGCCGCCGGCACGCCGATCGGCCGGTCGAGATCCGGCAAATGCGAATCGGCGGCCTCCGCTTCGGCTTTCTGGATCCGGCGCTCCACCTCGCGGACGGTATCCAAGTACTGCGAAACCTTGCTGCGGTCATCGGGTCCCAGCTTGGACTTGAGCTTCGCGATGTCCTCGTTGACGAAGTCGAGCAGGCTTGCCTTTTTCCGCAACTCGGCCTGGCGCTGCGCCGCTGTTCCGCCGTCGCCGAACAACCGTTCGAAGGCAACCCGGGGATGGGCCTCGGACGGCAACGGCGTCGTCGGGCTGGACCAGGACAGATTGTTTTGGTACACGCAGGCATACCCGTTGTCGCATTGGCCCACGGTGGTGAGCAGATCCATGGCCAATTCCAGCGACGGCAACCGGGTGCCCATGCCGATGTGTTGCGCGGCCACCTGGTCAACGGTGGTTCCCAGTTCGTAGTCTGTGCTCTCGGTCCATTTCGAAGTGGCTGCACTCAGAAACGCCGCGTTCGATGTCGCATGGGTTCCCGGATACGCGTTCCGCAATTCCAAGTTGCTGACCACCGTCAACTGGTCCTTGACCGGCGCGAGGGATGCCAAGATCGGGGGCAGATCGCCCAGAACGCCCGTGCCTCCAGCCGGAGTCCACTGTTTCATGTAGGCCCCCATCGGAATGTAGACGAATCCAAGTCGCCGGACAGGTGCTGCGGGCGACGCCGCGAGCGCCGTCATGGCCGGAACCATGGCGTCCAACAGGGGCAGGGCGACCGTTGCGCCCATGCCACGGAGGAATGTGCGGCGCTGCAGCGCCTTCTTGGTGATAAACATTACTGCGTACTCCTCATCCCGAATGGGGTGCTGGTGACGATTCCCGTCACGATTGCTGAAAACCGGTAATCCTGTTTGGCGGCATCCCGGACAATCTTGCGCACCGCCGGTTCATCGTAATATTCTACGCCTCTTCCGAGCGCATAGGTGAGCAACTTTGAAGTGAATGTCCCGACGAAAATTTCGGGCCGCGAAAGTAGCGCGGCCCGTAGGCCGGCAACGCCATCGAACTTGCTGCCGTCCGGCAAGCCGCCCGCAACGTCGACGGCCTTGCCCGCCTCGGTGGTGCGCCAGCGCCCGATTGCGTCGTAGTTTTCGAGCGAAAATCCCACCGGATCCATCAACTGGTGGCAACCGGAACAGGCGGGGTTGACCCGGTGCTCCGCCAAACGGGCGCGCATGGGGAGGTTCTTGCCGCTGGATGCATTCTCCTTCAGCGCAGGTACGGCAGGTGGCGGCGGCGGTGGCGGGGAACCCAGAAGGTTGTCGAGGATCCACTTGCCGCGGATCACAGGCGAGGTTCGGGTGGCGTACGAGGTGACGGTCAGGATGCTGCCTTGCCGGAGTAGGCCGCCCCGTTCGCCCGATTCGGGAAAATCGACGCGCCGGAACCGGCTGCCGTAAATGTTCGGGATGCCGTAGTGCTTCGCGAGGCGCTCATTGACGAAGGTATAGTTGGCGCTGAGCAGGTCCACCACGTTGCCGTCGCGGCGGAGAATGCTGTCGACGAACATTTCGGTTTCCGTGCGGAACGCCTGGCGCAAGTTGTCGTCAAAGTCCGGAAACAGGCGCATGTCCGGGTTGGTGGATGCGAGGTTGCGGAGATAAAGCCATTGGCCGGCGAAATTGCCGACGAGCGTCTTGGATCGGGGGTCGGACAGCATTCGCCGCGTCTGGCGTTCCAACTCGACCGGGTCCTTGAGTTTTCCGGCGATTGCGGCCGCGAGGAGTTCATCATCCGGGATGCTGCTCCAGAGGAAGAACGAAAGGCGCGAGGCTAGTTCGAGATCTGGAATTTTATACGCTTGGCCCGAAGCCGCCCCGGCGGGCGTCTGCTCGAGCCGGAAGAGGAATTCGGGGCTGACGAGGACGGCGCTCAGAGCCATTTCGATGCCGGTATCGAAGCCAGATTCCTTGTTGCCTTCCTTGAAGAAGGCTATCGGCCGGGAAAGGTCGGCTGGCAGAACGGGACGACGGTATGCGCGGCGCATCACAGTTTCGAGGATTCTTTGGGCGCAGGGCGACTGGTCCGCGGCTCTAGTGGGCTGGCAGACGAAGAGCCGGCGGCGGGTGGGCGTATCGCCGGGGCCGGTTTGCTGAAACGGGCCGGTTACCGCCAGCGTGTAGACGGCGGGTGTGATGCGCGGGTGCCGATCATTATTAAAATGTGCCTGGTAGGGCTGGCGCTCGGTCTCCAGCAGAATCGAGGGCATCTTCGGGAAGGCGGCGGCAACCACGTGCGGGCCGGCCTTCACTTGGATCCGGACGCCGAGATCATGGTCTACCAAGTGGTGGTCGACGCCGGTGGGCGGAGGCTCGACGGTAAACAGTTTGACTCGTTCCCCGTCGAGCAGGATTTCGACTTCAGTTTTAGTCTTGAGGCCTTCCACATGTTCGTTCCGGTCGCGCTGGAGCCGGATGCGGAGCTCGTATTCGCCGTCGCGGGGAAACGTGTAGTGGAAGGATGTTCCGCCGCGCGTGCCGAGGGGCTGGTCGGCAAGGTGCTCCTCCTGGGTGAGATCCGGGGGGAGGGTCACGGTCTGGCCGTCCGGGGATTGGACGGGAGTGCCGACGGCCAGGCGCGCGATCTTCCGGGCAGCCGAGAGATATCGGTCGAGGAGGGTGGGCGAAAGATCGCCAACCGTTACGTTGTCGAAGCCATGGCTGGATTCATCCACGGGGAGCAGGTTCGAGACGTCCACGTCCAGCGCGAGGAGGTCCCGGATCGAGTTTTGGTATTCCGTGCGGGTGAGGCGGCGGAAAGTGTCGGTGTGGCCGGGATGGGGGTGTTCGGCAGATGCCTTGTCGAGGGTGCTTTCCAAGCTGGAAGCGAGCGCGTTGTAGGTTGCCTCGTCGGGCCTTGGGATTCCGGCGGGCGGCATGGAGCGCGCCCGGAGCTTGCGGACTACTTTTTCCCAGATTTCGGGATGGCTGGCGGCATCGTCGGGATGGATTTGGTCCAGTGCAATGTTCCCGGCCTTGGTTTTGGAGTTGTGGCAGCCAACGCAGTATGTCTGGACGGTTTGGCCAAACTGTTGTGCGTCCGCAGTAAGAGCGGCTATGGCAAACAGCCATCCGGAGAGGACCGGGAAGTAAAAATTCCGACGGGACATGTTTGGGGACTGTCCCGATTATATATGTATTTCGGGTGGACCGGTGTGGCTGTGGAACGCGGCGGGCTGAGTTTGGGACCCGGAGTGGGAGAGGCGGAGCTGCGCGTCCGCAACAGCGATTGAAGGCCCGGTCGCGATCCCGATCAATGGCACCCCGGAGCTTGGAAGCGTCGGCTGGTCTGAATTCGGCATGAGAATGTCCTTCACGCCTGGCAGCACAGCTAAAACGATGGGCAGTTCCGAACCATCGTTGTTGCGACTAATTGATGGGAAAGGAAATTCTTGCCGAAAATTTTTGAGACTCGCCCAATGCCCTACTTGGTCTTGGACTTTTCCTCGTGTTTCTCTTCCTGCTCGACTTCCGGCACCTTGGGCTTGGCTTGGGACGAGTTCAAGGACTCGCTCGAACTGGACAATGCGGGGCTATGGGTCTCGGAAGGCTGACCCGGAGCTGGCGGCGGGTAGCCGCTGGCGGAGACACCAGTCATGGTCTGGGCCTTGCTTCCGTCGGGACCCGACGAACTGGTACCGCATCCGCAAAGCAGGGCTGCCGCCAGAAGGGCGACCGTGGCAAGGGCTTTCAGGAACATCTTTCTTATCATCGCGCAACTGACCGTCGAGGCGCAAGGCTCAACATCGCTACACACCATATGGACTTTTTTCTTGACACGACACCACATATTGGGGCAACATTGCAATTGCGCAACAACTTTTTTCCCGTTGCGCTGGCTTGGTCCTCCCAAGCCCGAGTACCCCTAATGGCACAACAAACAATCGACCCCAGCTCCGTCACCACCATTCATCCGAACGGTGGAGCATATCCCTTCGGCACCCCGACTACGGAGACCCCAACCGGGGTATCCACGATCGCAACGGCTACGCACGCGGGGGTGTCTTTTCCCCGCTATTTCACCGGCAAGGGCACAGCGAAGACACCCTACGACGAACTCCAGTGGGAGACTCGCAACGCTACCATCGGCAACGGCAAGGGTGCCATCATTTTCGAACAACGCGACGTCGAGGTGCCCGTGGACTGGTCCCAGACAGCCACCAACATCGTCGCAAGCAAGTACTTCCACGGTAAGATGGGCTCGCCCGAGCGGGAGCGCAGTGTTGCGGAATTGGTGCATCGCGTCGTCGACACCATCGCGGAC
>CAITMP010000474.1 GCA_903893525.1 uncultured Acidobacteriia bacterium
ATGCCGGCGGTTTCGATGGAGAGGCAGCGGGAGCGCCGCCAGATGGCGCTGACCATGGTGTCGACAAGGTTGCGTTCGTGCTCGTCGATGGGGTCGAAGGTGTCGTAGAGGGTGGCGGAGAGCCGGATGAAGGAGTCCGAGCGTTCTCCGTAGGCGACGGTGAGGGTGGAGAGGAGCCCGTGGCGGGTGGCGTTCAAGGCGGCGCGGGCCTTTCCTTCCTCGGTGACGGGGCCTTTGGATTTGGCTCCGTTGGCGCGGGAGGCGGCTATTTGGGCTTCGGAGCGGGGCTTGGGAGCCGGGTTCGGGGTATTTTCTGTGGTTTGGGTCAAGTTTTCCATCGCGCGGTGATTGTAGCTGGCGCGGGGGTGGAAAACGAACCATGGGGATGGAAACTACGGCTGTAAGACTGGTGGTTTGGCTTTTGGTTTGTTTGGGTTGGGGGAAATGCGGAAATGTGAAAATTCTTGTGACTGAGGTCGGTGGTCTGACTCGGGGGAGGGTGCGCGGCTCGCGCCCCGTGGCCAGCTCGGCGAAGCTGGCCGCAGGGTGCCACCCTGCCCCACATTTGGAGACGCGTCGTGCGGCTCTTGCGCTACTGTGGCGTCAACCCGGTAATCCGAATACTGCCCTCCGGGAAATTGGCCCGGATTTCCAGTTCGCCGCCCATGGCCTTGATGAAATCGGCCAAGGTGCGGACGTACATGTCGCTGCGGCGCTCCATCTGGGAGATGGCCGACTGGTCCTTGCGCAGGATTCCAGCCAAGTGCTCCTGGGTTAGGTTGCGGGCGCTGCGGAGGCGGTTGAGCGGCATCTCGGCCAGCATTTCCTTGACGTGTTGGTCGCGCTCGGCGATTTGCTCGGGCGTCATTTTGGCTTCGAGTTCCCGGAAATTTCGGCGTGGCATCAGAGCAAACCTTCCTTCATCAGTTCCAGCAAGTGTTCGTCGTACAAGCGGTCAGCAATTGGAATGTGGACGTCATACTCGATCATTCCCGGCTTTGTCGCCACCCAACAGCAGGATCGCATTTCGTATCGGGTTGAAGGCGTAGAGAATCCGAAAGGGGTGCCCTTCGACCTCGACGCGCAGTTCGCGCATTTGGGTGTGGCGCGAGCCTTGGACTCCCGAGCAGTGGGGGAATGACAGCGATACCCCGAACTGCCGCAGCAAATCGACGCCCGCGCCTACCTTCGATTGTTCGCTGGCGGTGATCACATCCCACCAACCACCGAATTCGTCGGTAAACTCGATTTCCACAGCCACGGCTTCAGTATAAGCCCGAGCTCATAACGGGGTGGCCGGGTGGTGTGCAGTTCGTGGGTTGGAGGGTTAGGGGTGGCGGGGGCGGTGTTGGAGGTTCGACGGCAACTCAAGAGAAGCCCCCACATAATAGGGTCAGACTGTAAACTAGACAATCCATATCCCGGACGACATTGCGGGGCAGATCGGAGCCACCCTCGGCAGCTCGGACCTCACGCGGCGAGCCCTCGAGGCGCTGGCGGTGGACGAATTCAGGAACCACCGAATCGGAGCGATTGCGGACAGGGTGATCCAGGTGGCCCATACTCTTCGGCCCTCTGCCAAAGGGGTGGACGATCCAGATCAAATCGTGCAAATCATTTCCGCACGGAGGGCCAGGCCAGCCGAAAGGAAACAATATGACGGAGACATCGTTCACTGACCGACGCACTGAGGATCAACTCACTGAGGATCAACTCACTGAGGATCAACGGAATCAACTGCGGGCGTTGGATGGCCTTCGAGACGAGGACATCGAGCTCAGCGACATTCGCGAGCAAGGGCACAGGACAAACTGGGTCCGGGGCCTCATGTATCGCCCGGTGACCCGCGCGGTTTCCATACGGTTGCCCGAACCCGACATCGCAATGGCTCAGGAACTGGCGGCCAGGAAGGGGTTACCGTACCAGACGTACATCAAGCAGTTGCTGCATGATGCACTAGTTCGGGAACGGAGTGGGTGAACGGGACTCCGTTACAAAGAAAAA
>CAITMP010000475.1 GCA_903893525.1 uncultured Acidobacteriia bacterium
TATGGTCTCGCCCGCGACGGAATCGTCTCCGCCACCAGCGCCACGCCAATGCCGAACTGTCCTCCGACCCCCAAACCGCAAAGGAACCGGTACACATTGAAGTCCCAAATGCTGGTCGAAAGTAGGCTCAAGCCGGTGAAAATCGTATACGAAAGGATGGTGATCATCATCGTCTTGGACCGGCCCAGACGATCACCCAACACACCGAAGAACACGCCGCCAATCGCCCACCCGATCATGAAGATGGCCGTCGCCCACGCGGCCTGCTTGCCGATTTCGCCAGGCGTTGCCCCCTTGCCGAGCAACTCCGCAATCGCCGGACGGCGCGCCAGATTGAACAGCTGTTGCGCCATCGTGTCGAACATCCAGCCCATGCTGGCGACACTCAGAACAAACCAGTGGTACCCCGTCAGTTCCCGGTACCAGGCGTATTTCGGCTCGGCCTTGGCCGACGATTCAGTTTTGGACATGAATCTGCAATTCTACCTCAGGAAACACTAGTCGATCCGCAGACGGGCTCGCCGGCCCGCCGGCGATTGCCCGCCAGTGATCAAGAGACGGTTGATCCACGAACCCTGGCTGATTTCCACGTGCAATTCCGACGCGCCGGGAGGCGTGCTGAACACAAGCTGCCTCGTCAAGGATTCGCCCGGTTGTAGTGGTGCGTTCACTGCGGGCACAGGAGTCCCAACGAGGTCGGCTTCGCGTCCGCCGTCGTCCACAACCCGCACGTCGGGCGACTCCGGCCGAACCGGGGCGCCGTCGCGGTGGCTTTCCGTTCGAAGCGTCACTTGGACCGAACCTCCCTGGTGGGCAGCCTCCATTACGGATGCGCACCAATCCCCGAAACAGAGGGTATCGCCCAGATGCAGATCGCGTGTTCCGGCTCTCAGGGACAGACCGACCAAAATCGCAAAATAGCTTCCGGCAACAACGGTCGCGGTCACCAGGTAGCGCATGGCTTTTCGCATCCTTCCAAGCAGAATTGCCCTCGCAGCCCGCGCGAGCAGCGATACGACAATCAGGGTTGTGAGTACCAGAACGACCCATGCCATTAGCTCCATAGTGATTACTATTTCAGAGCATTTTAAGGGCGTTGTCAACCTCCATTTTGGCGCTCTTTTTGACGTCTTATTGCTGCATATGGGAACGGCTATTTCGCAGTATTGGACCCGTCGGCATGAAAACCCCACATCCGGGCCACACTGCCTGTCCCCCTTGTCCTGACCCGCGATACCATGGAAGTTCCCCCCCACTGCCATGTCCCTTCGTTTCCACAACACGCTGACCCAGCAAACCCAGGAATTCCAGCCACTCGAAGGCAATCTGGTGCGGATGTACACCTGCGGACCCACTGTCTACGACTACGCCCACATCGGCAATTTCCGGACCTTCGTCTTCTACGACATCCTGCGGCGCTGGCTCCGCCTTTCCGGCTACAAGCTCGACCACGTGATGAACATTACCGACGTGGACGACAAGATCATCCGGAACGCCACCAAGCTCGGGCAATCGCTCAAGGAGTACACCGACACCTACACCAAGGCGTTTCTCGACGATTGCGCCACATTGCGGCTCGAACGCCCTGAGCGGCTTGCCCGCGCCACCGAACATATTCCGCAAATGGCCGCGGCAATCAAACAGTTGGAGGACGATGGATTTACCTACCGCAGCGACGGCTCCATCTACTTCCGGATCGCCAAATTCCCCGAATACGGCAAACTCAGCCACAACGATTTCAGCGGTATCGTAGCCGGTGCACGCGTCGATGTGGATGAATACGATAAAAACGATGCCCGCGATTTCGCGCTTTGGAAGGCTCCAAAACCAGGGGAATTCAACTGGGACACGGAAATCGGCGTGGGGCGACCCGGCTGGCACATCGAATGCTCGGTGATGGCAGTTCAGTATCTTGGAGCAACTTTGGATCTGCACGCCGGCGGAGTCGATCTGGTGTTTCCGCACCATGAGAACGAAATCGCACAGTCCGAGGCCCTCACCGGGAAGCAGTTCGCCCGCTATTGGGTGCACTCGGAGTTCCTGCTGGTGGACGGCCAGAAGATGTCGAAGTCGCTCGGCAACTTTTACACCCTGCGCGACTTGTTCGCAAAGGGCTTCACGCCGGAATCCCTGCGGTACCTCCTGGCCTCCGTGCCGTACCGTAAAGGGCTGAATTTCACGTTTGACGGTCTTACGTCGTCCAAAACGGCGATCGAACGCCTCAGAACGTTCAAGCACCGCATCGATTCGGCCAAGCTGGCACCGGGAACCAACGACACGGTGGCCGGACAAGCTAGCGCCGCGATCCACCAGTTCCGCGAAGCAATGGACGACGACCTCAATACCGCCGAGGCCCTCGGGGCAGTGTTCGAGTTCCTCCGCGAAGCCAACACCTCACTGGATGCTGGCGGCTTCCTGGAAGGCAACCGGGCCGGTGCCCAAGAACTCATGAATCTGTTCGAGGCGGTCTTCGAGGTGTTGGTACCCGCCGAACAGGCCGGGGCACTGCCA
>CAITMP010000476.1 GCA_903893525.1 uncultured Acidobacteriia bacterium
CCCTGGAGGTCTGCGGCCAGCCTTCGTAGTGGCCCATGCTCGGTGATCCATCCGCTTCCAGTCTTAGATATGTCCATTCATGGCCAGGTAGTGCGGGATCTTGTTCTTCCTGCAAACGTTTGGCTGTCCACCATGAGCCCAATGTGTTTTCTAGTAAGAAAAGCACCATGTAGTCTTCGGTGAATAGCTGAGTGACGGCAGGGAGTTCATTTGCGCCGATGTCCACCTTTGAAGCGCTGTTGACCCGGTCCTTCTCATCCTTCTGCCAGAACTGGTACACCCACCCCAAACTGTCGTCAGCCCGGAAAATATCGGCGGGCAGCGACGCCATCCGGCTCTCCAACGCTTGCCGGGTCTCCGGTGGCAGCGAAACCCGCAGCACCGGATCATCGGGCCGGAACACCGCCAGCAACATCCTCTGGGCCAGTTCCGCAGCCACCTCCAGCCAGTCCCGACCCTGCTCCCGCGCCAGTTCCCGGACCTCGTCCAACGTCATCGCCAACCCGTGCTCGGCGTCCAGCAGTAGATCGTTTTCCGCCAGAAACCGCGCAAACAACATCCGGTGCCAATGCTCATACGCACACGCCTGCACCAAATGAAAGGTTTCCTGGGTGTCCCGGTGCGCCCCCAGTCGATCATCCCGCTTGTCCCCCAGCTGCCTGCCATGCGCCCGCAACTGCTTCCGCAACTCGCGGTCCTCCGGCGTCATGTGCGGCCAAGGTTCGTGGTGGTGCACGGCATACTGGTCCGTCAGCACTTTCCGTGCCCCGTCCTCGGCCACGGCCCGCGCCTTGGCTACCGTGTTCTCCAGCAATCGGCGGTATTCGCGGTTCAACGTCGGCATGGGCTTCTCCTACTGGATCTGAACCGGTCCGCGCGCCAGCTTGTCCAGCAAATGTGCCCTCTGCCGGGACAGCCACGCATCCATATCCGTCTCCGACTTCAGCACACTGCGCTCCAAAGTCAGGAATTGCACCTGCGGTTCCAGCAACTGGGCGGCAGCCTGCAGCGCCTTGGCTACACGCGCCAGAATCGCCTCCGCTTCCATGCGCCGCGCCGCAAGATTCGCGGAATCCAGAGTGGTCAGAAGCGCGTCGTCATTGCCCACCGAAGGCTCTGTGGGAACCCGGAGTCCAACGGCGTTCAGGATGCGTGCTTGGTCGGCAGCGGGGAGCTTCTGCCAAGTCGCGTTTCCCGCGAACCCCTCCATCGCCGCACGGTAGGCGGCGGCTTGCTCATCGTGGGTGGTGCGGATGGCCTGCCGGAGCACATCGGCAAGCCCGATCCGCAAGGGCGCGACCGGATCCGGCTCCGCCAGCAAAAGCCTGCTTTCATGCACGGCATCCCGCTGGGTGCGCAATGCCGAGGCTTCCGCCAGTCCCTGCGCGTGCGCTGCCAGCCACTCCACTACGGTCCAGTGCGGTAAACGCCGCCCGATGAGGTCGCCAGTCCGTTTCCAGTCGGCAATCCGGGCCCGCAAATCGGATTCGACAGCCCGCAGTGCTGCAAGCCGGTCATTTCCGATCAACCGGCGCATGTCTTCGATATCCTCTACCGACGGCCGCACAGGTGCCGGGGCTTCGCCGCCCGCCCCCGAAGCAAGGCGCAGAAGGGCCGCAAGGAAGTCCGCAGCTTTGGCATCCAACTCCTCCCCCCGAGCCTTCACGTCAACCTCCTGGTACAGGGCCCGCAGCGCATTCCGTTCGGGGATCGTGAGCGTAATCTTCTCTACCCGGAATTCCGCCTTCGGAATCTTGTTCTGGTCCAGTTGTCCGGGCGGCACCGGCGCACCGTTCAGCGTCGCCGTAAGATGCTGGCTACGGTGCAGGGCGATAAGCGCCGTGTCCACCGCGTCCTGCGGCCAGCCGAACGGGCTGCCCATCAGTTCCTTGCGAACCTGTGTGCCGATCTTGCCCGGTCCAATCGCAGTGAGCGTCTGGCGGCAGACCGGGTGTTGCTCGATGGGCCCGTCGTACTGGATCAGTGAGAATGGGCGGTCCGCGCCGTCGCGTGCACGTCTCAGCGTGGATTCCCACGTCGAACCGGAGAAGTCCGCCTCCCGGAAGCGGGGAAAAAGTCGCGCCAAGGCCGCGTCCGCGCCCGCCCGGATCTTCTCGTCGAGGGAAAGCTGTAACAGTTCGTTGCCCCCGCCTTGGAAAACCTTGGTGCCGCCCACAATTTCGGCCACCAGGGTTTCGCGCTGCAGTTTCGCCAAGTCGTGGCGGCTCTTCATGCTTTGGCGGGCCAGTTGTCCTTCCGGCGTTGAGGGCACGCCTTTTGCCTGGATCGTTTGTTCCGCCGCCTGCTCCGTGGCGATCAACCCGAGCAGTTCGTCCCGTGATTTCCCCGGAATGAAGACGAAGAGCATTGGGTGGTTCACCCCTACCCCGCGAGCCGCATTGAGAATCTCCTTTTCGGAGGTAGAAAACCCGTCCCTTAGCCAAACGGGGATAGCATCACCCTCCACCTTAGGGGGCTCCTGCGATCGGTGGACGTGGAACTTCCGTTCGACCTTCGCCGCGCCGTGGCGCAGTTTCTTCTCGATCTCGGTGATGACCTTCTGCACCTCGGCGGCGAGCAATTGTTCCCGGCGCTCTTCAAAGAACGCGGTGTCGTTCTTCAAGCGTGCTTCCCGCTGCTGGAAGTCGGAATGCCAGTTCCGGCCCTCTTCCGTCTGGATGCGGAACTCGTCACCGACCTGCATCAGCACGCCCTCGGCGGCCAATGCATCCAACAACCGCGCAACATCCGCCCGCAGCTTGCCGTTGTCCGCCGTCAAGTCCTGCACCAGCAGGTCCGCCACATGCACCTTGGTGGCTCGGACGCCAATGTCGGCACCGCCCTCCCTCGGCAGTTGCCCAATGAGGAACACCAGGCCGCAGATGCGTTGCCGAAGCCGTCCATCCCCCGTCCCACCGCTAGCCCCGTCGCGCCCCAGTGCCAAGATCCGCTCGTTGATCTCCCGGGGCAGTGCCCCGGTCGTGACCATCTCCGGGGCCAACGCTTCATAAAGATCGTCACCCGGAATCAGCCTTCCCAGAGGTTGGGCGCTCAACCGGGCAACACAGTCATGGATGATCCGGAGTTGCGATCGCAATTGGCTCTGCGTTCCCGCAGTGTCAACCTGTCGGAAACAGTGCTCCCAGAAGCGGCGCCGGACCGGCAGCAGCGGGTAGTCCTGCACGATCACCCGTTTGTCTTCCTGCCGCTCGCCGATCTTCGTTCCCTGCAATTGCCGCGAAACTTCCCCGCCATGCTCCGCCAGCATTTCCGCAATCGGGGCCAGTGCCGACGGCTGTTTGCTGAGCAGTACTTTTCGGGTAACGGTTTCCACGTCGGTATCGGACAACTGGATGCGGATCGTGAACCGGTCCAACAGTTTGTTCAG
>CAITMP010000477.1 GCA_903893525.1 uncultured Acidobacteriia bacterium
CCCTATGCGGTGACCGGCGCATCGGCCCAAGTTGTGGTTTCCTACGGAGGGGAAGTTTCAGCTGCGTTTCCCGTTGCGGTTTCGGCATCGGCTCCATCGTTGTTTACGGCAAACTCGACTGGTGCGGGCCAAGCCGCGGCCATCAATGTTTCCACCGGTGCACTGAACTCGGCCGCAACGCCGGTCAGGATTGGGGAATATCTTTCGGTGTATGCGACTGGTGAGGGGCTTACTGGACCCACCGCCGTTGACGGAAAACTTGCCAGCTTCCCCTTGCCGACTCCAAATCTTCCGGTTTCGGCAACTGTCGGCGGTGTTCCGACGACGATTCAATACGCCGGTGGTGTGCCCGGCAACGTGGCGGGCCTGATGCAGGTGAATATCCTGGTGCCGTCGGGAATTGCGACAGGAGGATATGTCCCCGTGGTACTGAAGGTTGGCAGTGCATCCAGTTCCACGGGGGTGTGGATTTCGGTGGTAGCCCAATAGACGGCAGTCCGAACCGTTACAATCGGATACGCTGAATGGGCCCACGCAAACCAGCCTCGGCGAGTCAACCTCCGCCGCAACAGTCGCGATTCCCGAGTCCGCACAGCCCCGGCCGGCCAATATCTCCCGTCCCGCTTGTTCTCAGAAGGTTCCACGGCGAGGTTCGCATCGCTCGCCAGTTTGGTCTGGAAGGCGCAGTCCAACCCGGGTTCGGGCCAGCATGCCGAGTACTCAGGCGTTGTCAGTGGCATTGAACTGGGCTCCGGGCCGACCCACCACAGGTTTCGGGAAAACCCGTCGCGGTCCGCAAGGATGGCATCGGATTGATCGCCGTTGCGCCGGCTGCAGCGGTCCGTGCGCGGTGGAGCTGGAGTACGGAGCTTCGACGGAAGCTTGGATGTGCCGGATTCTCAGCGGCTTGGCGACGCTGGCCCTCGCAGCGCACGGTATTTTCGCAGTAGTTCGTAGAGGATCACGCCTCCGGCCGTCGCCACGTTGAGCGAGTGTTTCTGGCCCAGCATCGGGATTCGCACGTGCGTGTCGGCCATCGCCCCCACCTCCGGCGTAAGCCCGTCCGTCTCGTGGCCGAAAACCACGCAGACGGGAAACCGTGGATGCCAGTCGAACAGGTCGACCGCGTGGACACTGGTTTCAATGGCGGCGATCTCATAGCCCTGGTCGCGCAGACCGCGCAGAATTTCAACCGGTTGGCGGGTGTGCTCCCAAGGCACTGTTTCCTCGGCGCCTAGCGCGGTCTTCGAGATCATGTTCTGCGGCGGGTGCCCGGTGATCCCCGCCAGGATCAGTTTCTCGATTCCAGCGGCGTCCGCAGTGCGGAAGAACGAGCCGACGTTGTAGAGGCTGCGGACATTTTCGAGCAGGATCGACACCGGGAGCCGGATTCCCTCATAGGCTGCTCCTGCGCTGGTGACGCGGAAGGGCGTGCGGTGGTCTGTTTCGGGGCTGCCGGGCGTGAGTTCCATGGCTCTCATGCGTTTTCCCACTGACTGCGCTCGATGCCCGCTTGTCTCAGGATTTCTCTCACAAGCGGCCCGCTGATGGCTGAGCTGCCGTGCGGGTTGGGAATCCGAATCTTGAGTACACCCTTTTGCATGAAGTTGTGGCGTCCTCCCGAAACGGGTCCCGCAAATCCCAGCTTGCGCAAGCGACGGATCAACTCACGCCGGGAAATGGAATCCAATTCTCAAGCCGCCTTCAGACCCAGGGAAGCCCGGCCTATCCGTGGAATCGGGTCGTGATCCCGCAGCTTGAGGATCAGCCACTCCTCCAAGACTTCTTGGAGTTGTTCGCGGCATTTGTCCAAGCTGAGCTCATTCGACCAGACCCCCGTGATGCCGGGAATTTCGCCGAAATACGTTTCATCTTCGAGCAGCTTGTAGCAAGCCCGTGCCATGGCCTCGTGAATATAGCGGCTGA
>CAITMP010000478.1 GCA_903893525.1 uncultured Acidobacteriia bacterium
AGGTGCCAAACCAACTGATCGGCAGTCATGCATTTTTCTGACGGGCGATAGTCGAGGTTGGCGTTGGGAGTTGCCGCAATCACCTTCGCGGTGGTGGCTGTCTCCTGGCGGAGATGCGGGAGAACGGATTCGAGTAGGAATTTCGCCTGATCGGGAGTCATACCCTCAAGAATATCGCAGTTCCTGTCAGGCCTTGATCAATTTCCGGATGCCTTTCAGTGCGTTGCGATGGCAAACGCTGCGATGGCAAAGTGGAGATATGCCAGCTTTGCCCTTGCTTCTCGCCAGCCTGCTCGCCGCCCAGTCCACCCCGCCCCCCAAGCACTACGAATGCCGGCGGGCGTCGGCCCCAATCCGGATCAACGGCGGTATTTCCAGCGCCGAATGGAAGTCCGCACCCTGGACGGACTGGTTCGAGGACATCGAAGGCAGCACCAAACCGGCTCCCCGCTTCCGCACCCGTGCCAAGATGCTGTGGGACGATCAATACCTCTATATCGCCGCCGAATTGGAGGAGCCGGACGTCTGGGCCACACTCACCGAGCACGACGCAGTCATTTTCCACGACAACGATTTCGAGGTATTCCTCAACCCCACCGGCGACTCCCTCAAGTACTTCGAGTTCGAAATCAACGCTCTCGGCACCTACTGGGACCTGTTCCTACCCAAACCCTACCGCCAGCAGGGCAAGGCCGACAACGGCTGGGAGATTCCAGGACTGAAATCCGCCGTGCGGGTCAACGGATCGATCAACAATCCCTCAAAGCCAGACAAAAACTGGACCGTGGAACTGGCATTCCCTTGGACTGCGTTCGTGGAGCGCTCCGGCAAGGGCCTACCGAAGCCCGGCGACGAATGGCGGATGAACTTCTCGCGCGTCGAATGGAAGACGGAAGTCGTTGATCACAAATACCGCAAGCTCCCGGGCAAGGAGGACAACTGGGTCTGGTCCCCACAGGGTGTCGTCGACATGCACAGGCCGGAAACCTGGGGTTACGTCAAGTTCCTTGGGCGCTAGCCCGGGCCAGCCCCAGGCGCGATTGGCGTCCAACACCCGCGTGTTTCGCCTCCAACCGCCGCTGACGGTTCTCCAGCGACTCCGAATCCTCCGCACGCCGGGCCGCGCGCGTGCATTCCAGCGCCATGGCGAAATTACGCTCCTTGTGCTCGTAGTGCTTCGCCAATTCCTCGAACGCCTTCGCCTGGTAAGGGTTGCGCGACACCGACAAGTCACTGAAGGTCGCCACGGCGGCGTCCTGCAAACCCAACTTCTTCTCCATGCTCCCCGCGTCGTAGAGCGCGCGGAACAACAACCTGTCCGGCAAGCCCATCTCGACCGCGCGCCTGGTCAGCCGGAGGGCTTCCTCATACCTGTCCGACATGGTGAGCCATCGCGCCATGCCCAACAGCTCGGACCCGTGCCGAGCCCTCATGTTTTCCGGGTCCCGGAACGCTTCGGGAATCAGCCCCGTCAAGCACGCCAGCGACACGATGTCCAGGACATTGTGCTTGAAAACCGGCATCAACCGGTGCGCGCGCTTGGTCCTCAAGTACTCGAAGTAGAGATAGGGAATCATCTCGCCCGGAACATCGCCGTGGCGCTCCACCCCCAGGATCTGCGTTTCCAGGTTCACCAGTCGGCAATTCTCCAAACGCATCTTGAACAGCCGCCGCGCACCGTAGAGCAGATCCAGATGCTCCATATTCGCGAACGGGTGCCGCGACCGCGACATCGTGTAGCGCGTTTCCAGCAACGGCTGGTCGTAGCTGCGGCCGTTGTATGTCACCAGAACTTCATAGCCCTTCAGCATCGCCGAGAGCGCGTGCAGCGCCGACTTCTCCTCCGCATAGTCGCGCATGAAAAACTGGCGCACACGGAAACCCTCGCCATCGATCACACCCACCCCGATCAGGAACGCGCACGTCCCCGATCCGCCCGCCAAACCCGTAGTCTCGGTATCGAGGAAGGCCCAACGCGACGGATGCACGTCGGGAATCGCGCCGTCCGAGAGCGCATCCAAAAGGTCCGGCCGCAGCTGGATCAGATCGGAAATCTCGTACGTGCCGTGCCGCTGGTGGTTGGCGTACAGGGTCTCCGTTTCAAAATGCTGGCCATGCGGGGTCTCGACAACCTCGCCCGCGAGCAGATCCTCAATGAAGGCCTTCTGGTTGCCGCGGGGTGCGGCCTCGGGATCGGGATCATACCGCAGCCGCGAATCCGAATCCGCAAACCGTGAATCCGCACGCGCCGCAGCGTTGGCCGCCGTCTTGCGGAGGAGGTCGAGCTGTTCCCTGATATCCATAAATTGCGGCCCGAATCTTCGCTCAACCTTCGCCCGGTCCCAACCGGTGCGGACTCTTCCAATATACTGTGGATTCTGCGCCGCAACCTCTTTTACGCCATTCTGCTGGCCCTGCTGATCATCTCCCGGCTCGCCCATTCCGGCGCACTGTGGGAGGGCGAGGTGCTTCCGTTGGCCGCCGCCCTGCAGATGAAACGCGGTGCCGTCCTCTACCGCGACATCTGGTTCGACAAACCCCCTCTGGTTCCAGCCATCTACCTTCTCTGGGGAGCGGCTA
>CAITMP010000479.1 GCA_903893525.1 uncultured Acidobacteriia bacterium
GAGGATGGAACCGCCGTCCTCGGAGTCGTCTTGGAAGACAACACCCAGTGGTACCTGTCGTTCGCCCCGGACGGGAAGATGTCGCAACTCCGCATCAGCTCCCAGACTGGAGTCCTCTGGCGCAACGGTACCCAGGGGACACTGATCTACGCGAATCCCTTCGGCAGCCAGGGTAACGGAATTTACATGTGGAAGGGCTCGACGGCCACCCCCTTGGTGCTGATTGGGAAGAAGTTGTTTGATCAGACAGTGCAGGACGTCGAAAGCGGTACGGTA
Organism: uncultured Acidobacteriia bacterium; assembly: GCA_903893525.1. Classification (GTDB taxonomy): domain Bacteria; phylum Acidobacteriota; class Terriglobia; order Bryobacterales; family Bryobacteraceae; genus BOG-234. Next base: position 277 of record CAITMP010000479.1, read on the forward strand.
GATGCCTCCGGTCGCGTTGTCCTGATGATTCGGGGCGATGTGAATGTCTTGATGGTCGCCCGTATGGATGGCACCCCTTTTGTCTTGTTCCAAGCCGGGGATGTTGTGAATGTGGAGCTGCCCGTGAATTTGTACACCCTCATCGGCGGGGACCGGACGGGGCCGCCCCACGTCCAGGCCGGCGGAAACTCTGGCAGCATAGGCGGTTACAACGGTACCGATTGGGACATGACGCTGGGCATGGGAGAGCGCCTCTTTGGCAACACGATGTGGTTCGGTGGCTCGCATGGGACCACCTACAACATGCGCAAGGCTCCGAACGGGGACATCTGGCTGATCACGGGGGCCGGAATCGCCAAGATTGTTCCGGGTGGCCAGCCGCAGTTGGTCCTGCCGTTCCCGCTGAAAATCGATACCCTGACCGTCAACAATCCGGGGCAGTTGGACGTGAACGGCAATGGTGACGTTCTGTTCAATTCATCCACCAGCGCAGGCGACAGCCGGTTCTTCATTTGGTCCAACGGGACAACGAAGCAGATTCTGGCCTATTCCTCCACCCTGGCCACGGCAACCTCGATCGACGGGCGCATAGCGTCGAGCTTTGATACCTTCGCCTTGGACTCCCAGGGGCGGGTAATCGCGCAGCTCCGCTTCCGCAACGTCAGTCTGCCATCCATTTGCATCTGGGATGGCGGCAATTGGGCCACAGCGGCCATTCCCGGCAGCACCAAGCTCGGCAGCCATACGGTGACGAACCTGCCCACCATCATCAAGGCGGCGGGTCCACACCTCGTGGCGGGGCTGGTAGTGGACAACATAGGAAATATTCTTGCCGAATGGACTGGCTCTGCGTGGAAGATCCTTGTCGATGTCAACACGATCATGCCGAACGGGCAGGTAGCCAATAGCATTTCGGTGGTGGACGTGAATACGAAGGGGGATGTGTTGTTCCAGTTCTCCAATGGGGTGAATTCCCTGGTGCTGCTCAGGGACGGTGCGTTCCGGCAGGTGCAGGATTTCTTCCGGGCGACTCCGGACGGCGACTACCTGCTCAGGATCAACGCAATGGACCTGCGCGACGACGGGACCATCTATTTTTTGGCTGTAAACGCCTGGGATGAGGTGGTGTTGTACGAGGCCGACCCTCTGAACTGAGCCCGGATGAAAGAGTTTTCCAAAATTCACCTCAATCACTTGGACGAATGGCTTGGAGTCTGCTATTATGGAGTTTTCGCTTTGAGGCTGGCGTAGCTCAGCTGGTAGAGCATCTGATTTGTAATCAGAGGGTCGGGGGTTCAATCCCCTCCGCCAGCTCCAGTGTTTTCAACCCGCTGCCCTGTACGAGTTGTTTCTACGGCAGGCACGCAGAACGTCCCCGGGTTCGTCATACCTTGCCATGGTCTACGGACCAAGGTCTGGTAAGATGGGAATTCGGACAAATTTGGACAGGTGGCCGAGCGGCTAATGGCAACAGACTGTAAATCTGTCGCTCGTAAGAGCTACGGAGGTTCGAATCCTCCCCTGTCCACCAAAGTTTAGCGGTAGCAGTTTACCCAAAGCCGTTGTAGCTCAGTTGGTAGAGCGCGTCCTTGGTAAGGACGAGGTCACCAGTTCAATCCTGGTCAACGGCTCCAGATTTTGCTTGAGGATGCGCATTCCGTGCCAGTCGGGAACGACTTGGAGGGCTATGCGCCATAGGAAAGACGACGATGGCGAAAGAAAAATTTGACCGCAGCAAACCGCACGTAAACATCGGGACGATCGGACATATCGATCACGGCAAGACGACCTTGACCGCGGCGATCACGAAGGTGCTGCACAAGCACAATCCGAAGACGACCTTCCGTTCGTTCGACTCGATCGACAACGCCCCGGAAGAAAAAGCCCGTGGTATCACGATTGCGGCTTCGCACGTGGAATACGAGACGGCCAACCGTCACTATGCCCACGTCGACTGCCCCGGCCACGCCGACTATATCAAGAACATGATCACAGGTGCCGCGCAGATGGACGGCGCGATCCTGGTGGTCGCGGCGACCGACGGCCCGATGCCGCAAACCCGCGAGCACATCCTGCTTGCCCGTCAGGTCGGTGTGCCGTACATTGTTGTTGCGCTGAACAAGGTCGACATGGTGGACGACGAGGAATTGCTGGAACTGGTGGAACTGGAAGTCCGCGAATTGCTGTCCAGCTACAAGTTCCCCGGCGACGATCTGCCCGTGTGCCGCGTTTCGGCGCTGGGTGCACTGAACGGCGAGCCCGCTTGGGAAGCCAAAATCGACGAGTTGATGGATGCGGTCGACAAGAACGTTCCAATGCCGGAACGCGCGATCGACAAGCCCTTCCTGATGCCGATCGAAGACATCTTCTCGATCCAAGGCCGCGGCACCGTCGTGACCGGTCGTATCGAACAGGGCGTCTGCAAGGTTGGCGAGGAAATGGAAATCGTCGGCTTCAAGGACACCCGGAAGACCGTTGTCACGGGCGTCGAAATGTTCAAGAAGTTGCTGGACTCGGGTATGGCTGGCGACAACGTCGGACTGCTCCTCCGCGGCGTGGACAAGAATGATGTGGAGCGCGGCCAGGTTATCGCCAAGCCGGGTTCCATCAAGGGCCACTCGAATTTCAAGGGTGAAGTTTACGTGCTCTCGAAGGAAGAGGGCGGACGCCACACCCCGTTCTTCAAGGGCTATCGTCCCCAGTTCTACTTCAGGACCACGGACGTGACCGGCGTGGCGCAGTTGCCCGAAGGCACGGAGATGGTGATGCCTGGCGACAGCGTCCAGCTGGTGGTGGAGTTGATCACCCCGATCGCCATGACCAAGGGTCTCCGGTTCGCGATCCGCGAAGGCGGTCGCACCGTGGGTGCCGGTACCGTCAGCGAAATTATCAAGTAGCATTTCTGGTAGCTGCAACGGCAGCCGCGTCCGGCTCAAGGGTGGCCGGTCGCGGCTGTCGCGTTTGCGGTGGTCCAGCCGCAGGGCCTCCGCAAGGCCTAGTGTTGCGTTCGGAAGGGTAAGGATTCAATGGCAAGAGAAATCATCACGTTCCAGTGTCAAGAGTGCAAGAACCGGAACTACACCAACATGAAGAACAAGAAGACCACCACCGGTCGTCTTGAAAAGAAGAAGTTCTGCCCGTTCTGCCGCAAGCACCAGGCCCATCGGGAAACCAAGTAGTACTTCCAACCCGCCTTGGCGGGTTGAGCGGTCCGTAGGCGGTATTTTGGCGGGGAAGGCGCTTTCGCTCTTCCCTGAGCGCCCCGGAATCGTGTAAACTGGTTCAAGGACTCTCCCCGGACAGGGGCGTAGGCTCAACGGTAAACCGGCGGTCTCCAAAACCGCTTTTGGGGGTTCGAATCCCTCCGCCCCTGCCAAATCCCTGAAGTCAGTCCCGTATTCAACCGGCATCTGCCGGTGTTTCGAGTTGCGTACAAAGTAGTTCGACGAAAAGGCAAAGCACAACACATGGCGGCCGAACTGGAAGTCAAGAAAACGAACTGGGTCGAGAGCACCCGCGAATACTTCATCGACATCCGCTCCGAGATGAAACGCGTCACGTGGCCGAGTCGGGTTCAGGTGGAGTCGACCACGCTTGTCGTGATTCTGAGCGTCTTTGCTTTCGCTGTCTACTTTCAGATCCTCGACAAGATCATTGAGAACACCGTCACCCGCGCTTACACGTACTTGGTCAAGTAGGAAGACATGACGGATCTCGACAATCTTTCCCCCGAAGACCAACTGCCCGCAGCTGAAGAAGCTGCTCCGGAGTCCGCTTCCGCTGCGGACAACATGCAGTGGTACATCATTCACGCCTACTCGGGTTTTGAGCGCAAGGTGGCCGAGTCCCTCCGCACGCGTGCCGATGCTTTCGGCTTTGGGGACCAAATCGGGCAAATCCTGATCCCTGAAGAAGAAGTTGTGGAGCTCCGCAACGGCAAGAAAGTCACCAGCCGCCGACTCCTCTATCCGGGCTATGTCGTGGTCCAGATGGCGATGAAGGCTCCCGATGGCTCCACCAACGACGAACTCTGGCACCGGGTGAAGGATACCCCGCGCGTGACCGGCTTCGTCGGCGGCGGCCAAGTTCCTGTTCCGCTTTCCGCGGACGAAATCAACAAGATGTTGTTCCGCCAGACGACCGCAGCCGAAAGGCCGCGTCCGAAGCTCTCGTTCGAGAAGAATGAGCCTGTCCGCATCATCGATGGGCCTTTCTCGAACTTCCAAGGCAAGGTGGACGAAATCAATTCCGAGCGCAACACCCTTCGCGTGCTGGTCACGATCTTCGGGCGCGCTACTCCGGTGGAGCTGGACTTCCTTCAGGTCGAAAAAATCGCCTGACGGTTCTTTGCAGCCCTCGCATGACATTAGTAACAGAAAGGTATTGAGTCTGGTTTTCGTATGGCGAAGAAAGTCACTGGTTCCGTAAAACTGCAAATCCCCGCCGGCAAGGCGACCCCCGCACCTCCCGTCGGTACCGCGCTCGGCCCGCAGGGCGTCAACATCATGGAGTTCTGCAAGGCGTTCAACGCCAAGACCTCCGGCAAGGAACAGGAAGGCCTGATCATCCCGGTCGTCATCACGATCTTCTCGGACCGCTCATTCACCTTCATCCTGAAGACGCCGCCCGTTCCGGTTCTGATCAAGCGCGCTGTCGGCTTGGCCAAGGGCTCGGCTGAGCCGCACAAGGCGAAGGTTGGCAAGATCACTGAAGCTCAGGTGGAAGAGATCGCCAAGATCAAGATGCCCGATCTGAACTGCTTCGAAGTGGCAGCCGCCATCCGTTCGGTCAAGGGCACGGCGCGCTCCATGGGCGTCGACGTCATCGCGTAGTTTCGAAACGCGAATCTAAAATCTATTGC
>CAITMP010000480.1 GCA_903893525.1 uncultured Acidobacteriia bacterium
GAAACTACGCATGGCATCCCCGGGCAGAATGCAAGAAAGTCAGCCCCGCCGCTCCATCATTTCCACCAATTTGAACTTCCGCGCCGATTGCGCAATCTCGAGCGGAGTTCCACCCTCGCCCCGCACCCGCAGGTCCGCCCCCGCATCCAAAACCGCGCGCATCATCTTTTCGTTGCCGCGCGATGCAGCCTGGTGCGCCGAGGTCCACCCCCGGCCGTCACGGATGTTCGGGCTAGCCCCGCGTTCCAGCAACCAGAATGATTGCTTGAACTGGCCCCAGCGAATCAGGTTGTTCAGGAGCGGCTGTTCGTCCACCATCGAAAAATCGGGATCGGCACCGTGCTCAAGCGCGATCTCCCCCAGTTCGGTGCTGGAGTTCCAAAGAGCCGACACCAATGCCCGGTTGGCCTCCGCCCCCCGTTCGAGCAGCAGGCGGAACACGCGGGCATTCCCTGCAGCCGCCGCAAAACGCGCCGCATCGGCAAAATGATTCCACGACTTGACCTCCAGCGCCGGATCGGCACCATTGTCGAGGAGCAGTTTCACAACCGGAAAAGTATCAATTTCCGGCAGCTTTGAGCCCGCCGCGCAGATCAGGGCCGTCAACCCATGCGGATCCCTAGCCGTAGCGATAGCGGGAAGTTCGAGGGAAACGCCTGGCAAATCACCCAAAGCCGCCAAAACAAACCCATCCACTTTGGCATCGAAGGCTACCAGACTGTCGAAATAGGCCCGCGAACCGGCCATTGCGGCGATCAGGAGGGCCCGCGCCGTCGGCCACGCCGCTCCCAGCTCCGGGTCCGCACCGCCATGGCGCAACATCCATTCGAAGCATTCCAGATGCGCCGCATTCGGATTCGGCACCTCCTGGATCAGCGCGTGCAGCGGACGGTAGCCCTTGTACAGACAGTTGAGGTCCGCACCATTCGCGTGCAGAAGCTTCACGGCATCCAGGAATGCACGTCCCGCAGCCATGCAGACGACACGCGGTTGCCGGGCACAGCGCGGGTCGAGAGCCAGGGCTTCGCGCACCAATTCAATATTGCCCGACCTCAGTGCCTCGATCACGACCCTATTCTAACGGGCTGGAACGATGTGATTCCCGCCGTACCGGCCTTGCCGTGGTCAACACCAGCGCCAAACGAATGACCAATGCGGTGGCTAAACCCACGCACGCCCCAAAGGCCGTAAAATACGCCCGCGTGGAGCCCGACGGATACACATGCGGCGGATCGACGACCCGCGTCACCTTGGCCGTATTTTGCACACCCTTCAGGCTGGCCGCGCTCTCTCCCAAACCCGCCACCAGCATTTGCAGAGTTTCCACGGCAGTATCCTGATCCTCGTCCGTAAACTCGAGCGAGAAGCCCTTTTCGCCACCCTCCAGCGCCACATCGTTCAAAATCGTGTTTTCCCGAATCCGCTGCATCATTTCATCCGGCGTGACCATGATCAGCCGGAACGAAAGCGTCTTGCTGATCAGGGGCTGGAGGAACTCCTGGCTCAAAGTTCGCTGCCACGCTGGATGCAGCAGCGGCTCGGTATCGGCCTGATTGATGAATGCCAGCGTGGCGCTGGCGGAGTACTGCTGGGGGCCGAACATGGCACCCACAAAGCCCGAGAGCGCTCCACCCACAACCAGCAGGAATGCGATGGTCCAAAAGCCCTTTTTCACGCAGTTTTATCCGGGGCGTTGCAGATCGAAAGCATCCGGCACTCCGCACACTTGGGCTTGCGCGCCACGCACGGCCCTCGCCCATGGTGGATCATCTGGTGCGAAAACAGAATCCAGCGGTTCTGCGGGATGATCTTCATCAGGTCTTTTTCGATCTTGACCGGATCCGACTCCTTCGTGAGCTCCAAGCGGTTCGACAATCTCTGGACATGGGTGTCCACGACCACGCCCGACGCGATCCCGAAACAAGTACCAAGCACCACGTTCGCCGTTTTCCGCGCCGCACCCGGCACCGTCACCAAATCCTCAATCGTGTGCGGCACCTCGCCGCCGAATTCGTTCAGTAACTTCCGGGCAGCACCAACCAGGGACTTGGCCTTGTTGTTGAAAAATCCGGTGGACCGGATGTCCTCGGCCACGGCCTCAGGCCGGGCTGCAGCAAAATCCCGAATGGTCGGGTACTTGGCGAAAAGGCCCGGAGTCACCTCGTTCACCCGCTTGTCCGTGCACTGCGCCGAGAGGATTGTCGCGGCGAGTAGTTCCCAAGCGCTGGTATGGTTCAATGCACAGGTAACATCGGGGTACATTTCGTTCAGAAGCCGGAGGATCTCGTCAACCCGCGCCTGGGTCTGGGCTTTTGTCAAACGAGGCTTGGAGGCGGTCTTGGAGGGCGTGGGCATCTGGACGGACTCCTTGTATTCTAGCGGAAACGTAAAATCAAGCAGGCAAGCGGAGCCGGAAATGCGCTCCCGGGGCGGGATCATCGGCGATCCACAGATCCCCGCCATGGTCCAGAACGGTCTGCCGTGAAAGCGCCAGCCCCAACCCCAGTCCATTCTTGCCGGACGACACAAACGGCTGGAACAACCTCTCCCGCACGGACGCCGGAATGCCCGGCCCGTTGTCATCCACCGTGATCAGGATCGAGCCTTCGGTGCGTTGGGACGCGATACGGATCTCACCGCCGTCCGGCATCGCCTCCACGGCGTTGGAAATCAGGTTGACGAAAACGCGCTCCATCCGTCCAGGCTCCAGTGGAATCTCAATCGTGGGATCCACGGAACAGTGAATGTCGACAGCCTGGGTCTCCGCGGCCGGGGTCTGCAAATCCACCGCCGCGCCCACCACTTCCGCCAAGTTGCAGTATTCCGGGGCTTCCGTCCGTCCGCGCCCAACATCCACCAACTGCTGCAGCATGTCCTTGATCACGCGCGACGACTTGTAGATATTGCCGGCGATCCGCTGCAATTGGCTCTGGTTCAGGTCGCCGTCCATCATCATCTCGGCGCCGCCGTAGATCGATGCGAGCGGATTGCGGAGATCATGCACGATGGAACTCGATAGCCGTCCAATGGTGGCAATGCGCTCCTGCCGGATCAATTCCTCCCGCGCGGCTTGGATGGAACGGCACATGTCGTTGAACGTCCGGGCCAGACGGCCAAGCTCGTCGTTTCCGCCGTCCGGCACGCGGGTGTCGTATTTTTGCATCCCGATCAGAGTGGCGGCTCGGTCCAGCTGGCCAATCGGCTGCAGGATGCGACCAGCCAAATACACGCTGAGCGCCATTCCGGCAACCACGGCAGCAGCCCAAATCAAGACCAGCTGGTTCTGCAGCGAATTCAGATCCCGCCGGATGGCGTCAAAGTTGTGGACAATCAGCAAATCGCCGACTGGCACTCCGGAAATATCCTGCAACGGTGTTCCAAGAACGGCGAACTCCCGGCCGGCGACGCCGATCCGCTGCAGATCCGCACTGCGGTGGTACTCGTGGGCTAGGCGCGTCGTCTCCTCCCGGTTCAGGGTCGAGGAAACCACCCTGCCCATCGACAAAAACACAAAATCGCTCCCGCCCGTGCGCTCCCGTAGATCCAATGCCACCTGCTGGTCCACGGGAAAGCCTGTGACCAATACATTCAGCAATTCGGGGCCGGTCTGTACCTGGACATAGACAGGCGTGACAACGAACTCGTAGAGGCCATCGTCCTGGAGGGCGAATCCAGCCGACTGACTGGGAAATTTCGGAATAGCCTCGCGGACTACATCCAAACGGCGGGGGGTCCCGAACTTCCCGCCAAGGGATGCAATAACCTCGCCCCGTGGGTCGGTAACCAGGAAGATCGCGCTGGATTCGGAAACGCGCTTCCAAATTTCCCCGGCAGTATCTTGAATGGTCGCCCTGTCGTTGGTCTGAAACGCCGCCCGAACGTCCGACATGCCGCTGAGAACCGTACTGAGCGAGCGCAGCAGATCCGCACGAGCGCTCCAAAGCGACTCGTAAGCTTTGAAATTTCCCCGCAGCTGGGTTTCGAGGTTTTCCGAAAGCTGTTGCTGGGTCCGGGCCTGCACAAAATAGCCTGCAATGGCCAGCAACAAGGTAATCGCGACCGAGGTCGAAATCCCGATTTTCCAGAGGAGCGACGGTCGGGTGAGCCTGGACATTCGGGAGTGGCCCCTAGTTCCTGACTCCGGGATAAATCACCTTGTCATCGGACGGAGGGCCGTAATCCTGTCCGTACTTGTTCTTGTGAGGGGCAAGAAGATAGCCTGCCTCGGAGATGCTGATCGGTGCCAACTTAACCGGGGTATCAGCCACCAGAATCCGTTGGGACAGACGTTGCAGAGTCTCATCGGTGGCGCGCTCGTGGAACACGGAAACGTCGTAGGACCCCGGGGGCAGGTCCACGTGAAAGCTGCCGTCCTTTCCCGTTACCGCGAAATTCGGAGTATTCAGTACGAGGATGACCGCCGTCATGTCCGAATGGATGTTGCAGAAGACGCGCACGGCACCTGTTCGGACAAACTTGACGGTGCGGGACGTTCCGGGCGCATAGAGTCCAACATCGAAGATCTGCCCGCTGAAGCGGGAAAAAGCATTGTGGAAGATCGGGTCGAAGTTCGGGAAATCGATGGCGGTCCCGGCCACCACCGGCAGGACGTGGGGAACAAAGGTTTTGCCCCGCTGCTCCATCACGGCGTGCTTGGCTGGCGCGGCGGGCCCAACGCTGCCGACGGCACGGAAAGACAGAACCGCACCGGAGAAGTCTTTCCGCTTCACAGTCTGGCCCTTCGCGGAATCGCGGATCTGCACGGTACCGGAGACCTCCACCGCAGCCAGCGGCAGAGCGGCCAGCAGGATCGCACAACTAGAAAAGGTAAGCGATCGCCAAGTCATAGTGATTGTTCAGCCGTGTACCGGAGACGGTGTAGGACGTGCGGTTCTGGGAAATTTCAATGGCCGCGAGGACGTTCGGGGCCAGTTTGTAGATTGCGTTGCCGGCGTAGATCAAATTGCGACGCACCAAATTGCCCGTCAGATCGGCACCGCGGTTGGCCTCCTCGCCGCCAAAAGCGTGGAAGGAAAGCTTCGGCGTGGCGAAGAAAGTCGCCTGGGTCCACCCCCCGGTAGTGTGGACGGGCACAATCGCCCCGCTCGAAAGCACGCTGAAGCCCTGCCGAATCCCGCCGAGGCCAGCGGCATTCGTACCGTGGAAATAGGCACCGTCCACTTGGAAGAACGAGACTGGTTTCACAAGCCAGTCCATCGTAAACAGGTCCGAGGGGAGGGTCTTGCCGCCAACGTGCGTAACGGACGTGTGGAATCCGGGCGCAAATGCGAATTGCCGGTCGCCGGAATCGTGATGGAAGTTGAAGCGTCCCTCCCATGCAGGGCGGGCTTTCTCCAACGTGGCTGCGATGGCACCCGGAACGGCTGCCGAGGCGATTTCCGTAGTCTGGAACACGCCGAACTCGGCGCTAACACCGGTATTCTCCGAGAAATTGAATCGCTGTTGCACCCGGACCTCCGGGTTCCAGTTCCAAAGATTCCCGGCACCGGTAAGTGGGGCCAGCCCGACCATCGCCAATGTAGTGGGCTCCCTAGGAGCCACGATGGGTTTGTCCTGTCCCACCGTAAAAGTGGTGTTCTTCCAAGCCAAGTCCAATGTCGCCAAGCGGATGCGGAAAAGATTGTTGGACGGTGTCGCCGCCCCGCCCCAGAAATCCATGTAAACCGATCCGGTAGCCTTGCCGCCACCAGGCAGGTTCGGCCCGTTGAATTTCAATCCGAGCACTGTTTGCCTGAAGGATGCTCCGGTATTATTCGTTCCCGGCGTGGCAGACGCAGTCACCGGCTCTTGCAATGTACCGCCGAACCGGGTGTTGGCAAATGCGTTGAACAGCAACATTCCAGTCAAGGCAACCGGCTGTTTTTGGGACGATTCCACCTTCGATTGCGCCAATTCCTCGGTCCGCGCTTCCTGGACATCGAGTCGTTCGGTTACTGGTGGTTGCGCCGGGGATGGAACTGCAGCCTCGACCGGAGCACCGCCCAACTCGCGGCGAAGCTGGTCGATTTCAGCCTGCAATTCGCGGTTTTGCTTCTCCAATTTCTCCAAGCGTTCCAGAACAGCGCGCATGTCCGGTCCGGCTTGGGCGATCAGGCCCTGCCCGGGCAGTAATGGAGTGATCGAAAACACCAAAGCAGTCACGGACAACCAAGCTGGGCACGACCGGCGATTCAAATAAGCTCCTCCAGTTTACGGCGGACGGCTGCGGGCGAATACGGTTTCGAGAAAAACGCGTTCGCGCCCACCGCCAGCGCCTGGGCCGGAAGCCGGGGATCGCTGTCGCCACTAATCAATAATACCGGGAGAGTTGTGAAAAGTGGATCAGCCCGCAATTGCCGGATAAAATCAAAGCCATCCGCGTGCGGCAAGTGCCGGTCGGTAAGAATTGCAGCCACAGGACCACTGCGTGCCAAGGCCATGGCGGCACGCGGACTGGGCAGAATCCGGATCTCAATATCCCGAATGCCTTCCAAGGCAATTTGCAGCGTCTCCGCACAGGCGGCGCTGTCGTCGACGATGATCACCAATCTGGACATGTTTGCCCCTAGGGCAGGAACCGGTATCCCACCTTGTGGAGTGTCAGGAAGTGGCGCGGAACCACCGGATCCGCCTCCAACTTCTGCCGCAACCGCACCACATGGGCATCCACGGTGCGCGTGTTCGGAAATGATTCGTAACCCCAGACCGAGTTCAGGATCATGTCGCGCGACAGCGGCCGGTCCGGGTTTTGCAAAAAGAACGTCAGCAGGTTGTACTCCGCAGGCGTGAATTTGATATCGACACCCTTGCGCCGCACGATGCGGCGTTCCAGATCGACCTCTACGTCTGCAAAGGATAAGACTTTGTGCGGCTCCGATGGGGAACGCCTCAATACGGCCCGCACCCGGGCCAGAAGCTCGCGTGTGCCGAACGGCTTCACAATGTAGTCGTCGGCCCCGATTTCCAGCAACAGAACCTTGTCGATTTCCTCTCCGACCGCACTCAGGACGATGATCGGGGTTGTGACGCCGGAGGTCCGCAGGCGCTTGCAGACTTCGACGCCGGAAAGGTCCGGCAGGCGGAGGTCGGTAACGATCAGGCTGGGTTTCGCGAGAATAGCTTGGTCCAAGCCGGACCGGGCATCGGCGGCGAGGATCGCGCGGAAGCCTTCCCGCTCGAACAGGACACCGATTGTGTCCCGCAGGCTGTCGTCATCGTCGATCACGAGAATGGTTTGCATCGGCACTGCGATTTTAGCGTGTTTGAAGGCCGATGGCGAACGGGTTCTCAAACGCGATGCCGGTTTTACAACAGTTTTACAGGGCGGACACGGGAATGTCCGCCCTGTTCTGGTTTCGTTAGTCTTGGTCGAACAGCTCCGACCTGGTCACACGTTCCCCCTTGAACATCACGAACGAAATCGCCTCAAGCGCATGGATGTCGGTGAGCGGATTGCCATCGACAATCAACAGCGTCGCGTCGCGCCCCTTCTCGATGGTCCCGAACCGTCCGCCCGCACCCAGCAACTTCGCCGAATTCGCTGTCGCGGCTTGGATCGCGTCAAGCGGCGGAATGCCCGCTTCCACCCACAGTTGCAACTCGTGCTGGACGGTAGGACCGTGCAGGACCAACATGTTTCCGGCGTCCGTGCCTGTAACCAGAGTCACCCCGGCCATATGTGCGCGCAAAAGGTTGTCCTTCGCGATGGCCATGTCGATTGGGTAATCGGCCAGCCGCTTCCGCATCGCGACGACATCGGGCGTGTCGATGCCCTTCAGCGTCGCCGCAAGAATCTTGGGCGGCGCAGCCTGTTGCACCAACGACCGGCCCAGCAGATCCAACTTTCCAGCGGCGAACTGCTGGAAAGCCTCCCCGACCGACAATGTTGGGTCATAGGCGATCCCATTTTTCGCCATCAGCGCAAAGTCAGCGTCCGGAATGCGTTGGCGATATGACCCGTGCTCAATCGACGACGCTCCCGCTGCAATGGCATCCTCAATATCGCGCGGATCGCCGGTATGCACCGCCATCCGCAACCCATCGGATTTCGCCGATGCCCCGATAGCAGCCAGAATGCGCGGGTCCATCCGCTCAAAGTGCGTCGCGCCCGCACCGGCCTCCATCACAGCCTTGATCCCGTCCACGCCCATTGCCTTCAGCGCGTCCACCATCGCCTTGGCATCGGCATCCGATTTCGGAATCCGGACAAATTGCGCATCCAGTTGCTTTCGCACCGGTTCCGGCATCGCCCGGAAGTATTCCGTGCCATGCCCGCCGGTGGTGGTGAAGAGCGGGCCGACCGCAAAAAGTTCAGCTCCCAGCTTTTCCGCGCTGTTCACCGTCTGGCGGATCTTCAGGATTCCCTCGGCCATGTCGCCCAAGCTCCGGACCGCCGTCACACCGGAGTAGAGGTACGCGGCCAATTCCCGCTGCGCCGCCTTGTCCGCATCGTAGTCCTTCCAATCGGTCATGATTCCGCCGGGCGCACCCAGGTGGACATGCATGTCGATCAAGCCCGGCATCACGGTCTTGCCCGCAGCCTCCACACCGACCGCGCGAACCGAATCCGCCTCGGGAATATTGCCCTCGTAAATGGCTTCGATTTTTCCCGCCTTCAGAAGGACGCCGCCGTTCTCAATCACCCGCCCGGTCCCGGTAATGATCCGCGCGTTGCGGATCAGCACTGTCCGCGAACGCTGCATCTCCCGACCCAGAATCTTGTTCTTGGTGACGTTTTCCTTCGTTTTGGCCTGCCATGCGCCAACGGCCAGGAACGGAACCAGGACAGCCAGAATCCAGAGCTTGGCTGCGGGGCGCATCTTCTCCTCCTTCTCCCAACGGAAAAGCTTGACGCAGAGGAAGAGCCCGGTCACGGCGGTCAACGCCAAGGCAAGTACGGACTGCCAATTTGTAGCCAATGTCTCCTGCCGCATTAGAATCCCCTGCAACCCGGTCACGATGTGGGTGGCTGGAATGAACTGCGTGACCACAAGGAGCCAGTCCGGGAACATCGAGGTAGGAAAGGTAGAGCCGCTCAGGAACAGCATCGACATGTAGGCGATCTGGACAATAATCGCGCTCTCCTGCATGGAATTCACAGTGGAGGCAATGATCAGGCCAATCGACCGCACGGCGATCAACCCCAGCATGATGAAAGCGAAAACGGTCAACAGGTTGGGAGGTACAGCCATACCGTACTTGAAGTGCGCCAATGTGAACATCGCCGCCACGTACGGCATGTAAACCACAAGTCCCGTAATGGTGGAGGCCACCAGCAGTGGCAGGGGAGATATCGGAGCCACTTTGTACCGGCGCAGGATATTGGTTTCGCGCTCCTGGACGGCGCGCATCCCGGCACCGAAGAGGCCGTTTCCAAGAATGCCGATTACCGACACCATCGTGACGGTCTGCAGAATCGCCCCGCCCTGCTCGGCATGGAACGCCGTGGCAAAGATCAGGAAGAAGCCCATCGGCATCAAGTAGTTGAAGAAGATGACCACCTTCTGGCGGAAGGCCAGCCGGATGTCGTTCAGAATCAGCGCCAGATAGGTTTTCATTAGTCTCTCAGCCTCTTGCCGGTCAATTCGATGAAGACGTCTTCCAGTGTGGGCCGACTCAGGTGCACGTCCTCCAGTTCGAGCCCCTCGGATTCCACCCACTTGATCATTTCCACCAGGGTGCGCGCGGGCTTGGTGGAATGGACCACCAAGCGGCGCGGATTGTCCGCCAGTTTCGCGTCCGTCGCTTCCGGCCACTGCGGAATCGCGCGGCCCTGCAGCGACACAGAGCACTCGATCTCAATCGTCGATTTCCCGGCGCTCTTTTCCATCAGCTCGCGCGGCGAACCGATGGCGATCACCTTGCCGGCATCGACAATCGCGACCCGATCGCACAACCGTTCGGCCTCCTCGATGTAGTGCGTAGTCATCAGGATGGTCCGCTTCTCGTTGCGCAGATCCTGGATCAGGGAGTGGATCTCAAGGCGCACCTGGGGGTCGAGGCCGGTGGAGGGCTCGTCGAGAAACAGCAGATTCGGGTCGTTGATCAGTCCCAGCGCGATGGCCAGGCGCTGCTTCTGCCCACCGGAGAGTGTTTCGAAGAAGGCATCACGCTTGTCCCAGAGTTGCAGGCGCTTCAGCAGGTCTGTGGGACTCAGCATCCGGCTGTAGAGCGCGCCGAAGAGGACGAGCGCCTCTTGGACCCGGATTTTCGCGGGCAGGTTGGTTGCTTGGAGGCAGACACCGATCCGGTCTTTCAGGAGCTGCTTCTGTTTGTCGGGGTCGAACCCAAGAACCAGAACGTCGCCCGCAGTCCGTTGCCGGATACCTTCCAAGATCTCGATGGTCGTGGTTTTTCCCGCCCCGTTGGGTCCCAACAGGCCGAAAACTTCGCCGTTCCTGACCTCGAAATCCAGTCCCCGGACGGCTTCGAAGTCACCGTAACTCTTTCGTAACCCTCGTACGGATATTGCCAATTCTTCACTCATGATGTCCCGCCACCAGAGTAACGGAATCCGCACCACCGGTGTTCGAAAAGAGGCGCGAACGGTCGAAAATTTTGGATGGGTAGAATGTGGGTTCTACCGGGAGGTAATATGTGGCGACTCATCGCGGGGATTCTGTTCATCGCTGGTGTGTGTTTGGGACAGGGTCCGAAGATTCTGATTGTGACCGACTTGGAAGGCGTCGGCGGCGTGAATGATGCCGACGAACAACTGCTCCCCGGACAGCGCCGCTACATGGAATCGCGCAAGATTTTGACTGGCGAGGTGAACGCTGCGGTCGAGGGCGCACTGCTGGCCGGCGCGGGGGAAATCGTGATTTGGGATGGGCATGACGGCAGCCGCACCCTGTCGGTGGACGAAATCCACCCGAGCGCCAGGCTGATCCAGGGCAAGCCGACACCAGCCAACTATTACTTCTCGGAAAAACTGTACGACGGCGTCATGTTCGTGGGTCAGCACGCGATGGCGGGGACGAAAAACGCCGTGCTGGCGCATACCCAAAGCTTTTCCGTGAAGCGGCTAACCCTGAACGACCGTGAAGTAGGCGAAATGGGGCAGGTGGCTGCAATTGCGGGATACTTCGGCATCCCTGTGATCATGCTCTCCGGCGACGAAGCGGCATGCCTAGAGATGACAGACCTGCAACCGAAAGCGGCCACCGTGGCGGTGAAGGGGCTTGCGGGAAAGCAATCATCGCTGAGCCTCTCGCATGAGGTGGCCAAACAAAAGATCCGCGAAGCAGCGCGCACAGCCGTGGCTCACGCGCGGGACTTCAACCCCTGGAAGATTCCCGGGCCCGTCGAATTGGTCTTCGAGTACAAACCCGGACCCGGCGAAACAGCCGGCCGGATCGTCACTTTCCGCGGCGCTACAGTGCTTGAGGCGTATGAAGCGTGGCTGGGAAAGCCCTAGATCACCGCTTGCGCAAGACCCAAGTGGTCATGGCACGCTGATTGTGGACCACCGTGGTCTTCAACGTCTCCACCATTTCCCCGCCCAGCAGTTCGGTGAGCGCCAGCAGAAACTCGACGTCTGCCAGATACCGCTCCGAGCCGTCCGGCGAACGGAACCGGCGACCGGCGATCCGCTCCACCTGTGTCTCCATCCCGATCGTCGAACCGATCCTGCAGAAGAACAGCCCGCCCGGCTTGAGAACGCGCCATGACCCTGCCAACATGGCCTCGAGCTGCGCATCGTCCTTTGCAAAGTGCAGCACGGTATTGCTAATCACAACATCGGCGCAGGCATGGTCGAACGTCATCTGCTCCACCGGTTCCACCCGGAAATTCGAATCCGGCAACGAAGGCGCGAATTTCAATGCCATAGCCCGGACGGTTTCCACGGACTTGGCGTTGACGTCCGCAGCGAAAACTTCATACCCCTCGCGCAGCAGGTACACCAAATTCCGGCCACCACCGCACCCGGCGTCCAAAATTTTCATCCCCGGCACGATATTGCCCTTCAGCAACTGGTCAAACAGGTAGATATCAATTTGGCCGAACTGCTCTTGGAGTGGGGTCATTGCCTTCGATGCTAACACCAAGTCTGCAATAATCAGGCAATGCCCACCCGGATTTCCCTCCTACTGCTAGCCCTCGCGGGAAGCGCAGCCGCCGCTGTACCGGCCGATTGGACCACTCCAATCGCCCCGTTCCGGATTTCCGGCAACCTGTATTACGTTGGCTCGCGGGATCTGGCGTCCTATCTGGTGGCCACGCCCAAGGGCAATATCCTGATCAACGCCAATCTCGAATCCTCACCCCCGCAGATTCGGAAAGGTGTGGAGCAACTAGGTTTCCGGTGGGCGGACACCAAGATCCTGCTCAGCAGCCAAGCACATTACGACCACGCCGCCGGAGCCGCGCAGGTGATCCGCGAGACCCACGCCAAACACATGGTGATGGATGGCGATGTGGATGTAGTGCGGAGCGGCGGCGGCACCGACTACGACCAGACATTGGAGCACTTCCCAATCGCCCGCGTGGACCGAATTTTGCGAGACAACGACACGGTGTCGCTGGGAGGCACCACCGTCACCGCGCACAGGACCGCGGGACACACCAAGGGCTGCACCACCTGGACAATGCAAACGAAGGACGGAACCCGCACGCTCAACGTTGTCATCGTCGGCGGCCTTTCCATCAACCCGGATGTTCGCCTCGTCCCTGGACATGGGCGGCCGGCGGGATATCCGACGATTACGAGCGACTTCGACCACACCTTCGCATTCCTCGCCAAACTGCCTTGCGATATCTTCCTCGGAGCCCACGGTGCCTACTTCGGAATGCTCGAAAAATTGGCCCGCCTGCCCAAGCAAGGCGATTCCGTGTGGATCGATCCAGACGGTTACCGCAGCACGATCGCGGAACGGGCCGCTGCGTACCGCCAAAAACTGGCTGAACAGCAGTCCGGGAAGTAGCGGTTAGTGGCGGTCGGCCCTCAAGGCCAGCCCGCGCGCGACGGAGGTAAATTCGTTCCCCGTGCGAATCCGCTCCGCCCCAAACCGGCTCTCGAAAATACGTCGTACGGCGGGCACGAAAGAGGTGCCGCCCGTCAAGAAGACCATATCGACATCGCCCGCGTCCACCCCGGCCTTTGCCAGGAGACCATCCACGCAGGTCTCCAGCAACTCTAGCTCCTCGCCGATCCAATCCTCGAAATCGGCACGCGCCACATTCTCATTCAAACTGATCACGCCATCGTCAAAGTGGAATTCCGCTTCCGCATTACCGGAAAGCGCAACCTTCGTCCGTTGCACCGACTGGTGCAGATGGTAGCCGAGGTCCTCCGTAATCAAATGCAGCAGGTTGGCAATGCGCTCGCCCTCGATCGCCTGTTTCTGGACGCTTTTCAGCATATGCAGCGTCTCATGCGAGCGGAGGAACGACAAGTGGTGCCAGCGTTCCAACTTCGAATAGACCCAGGAGGGCACGGGAAGCGTCTTCCCGACCGACTTCAGGAACGTCCCCGCACCCAGCGCGGGTGACACCAGGTGCTTGACGATCTTGGCATCGAAGGCATCACCTGCCAGCCCCACGCCCGCGTTGCCCAGCAAATCCGAAGGCTGCCGACCACGTTTCCGCACTCCAGGCCCCACGCGGATCAACGAAAAGTCGCTGGTGCCGCCGCCGAAGTCGCCAATCAGGATCAGTTCGTCGTGGTCCAACCCGGAATCGTAATAGTGGGCTGCCGCGACGGGTTCGGGCTCGAATTCGACCGACTCGAAGCCAGCCGCACCGAAGGCGTCCCGCAGGCGCCCCTCTGCATAGGTGTCGTCCTCATCGGATTCAGAGCCAACGAAGCGTACGGGACGCCCCACGACAGCAGCTGTAATTTCGGCACCAAACTGCCGCCCAGCTTTCTCGCGCAGATCCCGCAGGATCCGGGCAATCAGGCTTTCGATTGTCTGGCGGCGGCCGAAAACCTCCGTGCTTTGCAGGGTGCGGTTCGTCAGGAAGGATTTCAGCGACTGGATCAGCCGGCCCTTGGTCTCAGCCGCCAAGTACCTTTCGATTCCCTCCGGCCCGGTCCAGGAGCGCAGTGTGCTCGCACCGCGCTCCTTCGTCTGTTCCAGATATAAAAGGGACCGGTAGGAATCGGTGGTCGCGCCCAAATACGGGAACCGCGCAAGCAGAACGTCGCCCGACCCGGTGGCCATGGCGACGGAACTGTTGGTGGTGCCGAAGTCGATGCCGACGGCGGCGGTGCTCATGAAATACCGGGAAATACGGTGGGAGGTTGCAAAGCTTGATTTGATTTTAACAAGCGGGACACTCCGACCGTGGTAAGTTGGGCGGAGACATGCGATTCCTGAACGTCCCCGTAGCCGCCATCGGCATCCTCGCAACCGCATTGAGCCTGTCGGCGCAGAAGCCCGGACAGGTCGTCCAAGGCATTCCACCCCGGATCTCACCTGCCGAGTACCAAGCGCAGGGCAAGGCAGGCCAAATCACCATTGGGGCCGAGCTTGCGGGCCACGGCGTGCCGACCCCGGAGGCCACCTTCACCAGTGAAGACTATATCGTGGTGGAACTAGGGTTGTTTGGAGCCCCCGGTTCCAGGATCGTGCTCTCGCCCGAGGATTTTTCGCTCCGCGTCAACGGCAAGAAGGTCCCTATGCCCGCCCAACCCTATGGCTTGGTGGTCAAATCACTGAAAGACCCGGAATGGGAGGCGACGGTGGCCACCATCGTGGCGAAATCGAAAACCAGCGTCGCTGGCAGCGGTGGCGGTGGCGGCGGTGGCGGACAGGGGGATCCACCCCCACCTCCGCCCAAGATGCCCATCGAAACCCGCCGCG
The DNA here is from genome assembly GCA_903893525.1 of uncultured Acidobacteriia bacterium. Lineage (GTDB taxonomy): Bacteria > Acidobacteriota > Terriglobia > Bryobacterales > Bryobacteraceae > BOG-234. The sequence continues at coordinate 14,805 of CAITMP010000480.1, forward strand.
CCATGGAATTGAAGGTGCAGAAGGCCTCACTGCCGGAGGGTGACCGCGCCCTTCCAGTTGCCGGTCTGATCTACTTCCAATATTCGGGCAAGGTTAAGGGAATGAAGTCCGTGGAACTTGTGTACGCGGGTCCGGCAGGCAAGGCCACCGTAGCGCTTCAACCGTAAACGCGAACGGCGTGTGTGGACGCTGGTAGAATGCCCCATATGCGCTGGAACTTTGCCCTGACCGCTTTCGTAGTTTTGCCGCTGGCCCTTCAAGCTGCTGATAGTCCTTTGGCTGGACGCTGGGATTTCACACTTTCCGGTACAGGCGGCACCCGCGCCAACTGGCTCGGCATCACCCAAAAGGGTGAGGCCACTGAAATCTGGTTCCAACCTACCGGCGGACATGTCCATGTCGTGAAGGATTTCACGCTCAAGGGCGCGCATTTGGAATTCATCGCGGGTGCTGCGGCCAACGGTCGCCCGGCGACAACTTGGGAGCTCGACGCCAAGGACGGCAAGCTGGTGGGCGCGCAGAAGACGGGGGACCGTTCGATTCCGCTCACCGGCGTCCGAGCCCCCGAGTTGAAGCGCTCAGAGCCGAAGACCTGGTCGAAACCGGAACCAATGTTCGACGGCAAGTCCCTGGCTGGCTGGGAGCCGATTGGCGACCCGACCAAGAGCCACTGGGTGGTGAAGGATGGCCTGCTGGTCAACGAGGAGCATGGAGCCAACCTCAAGAGCACCAAGTCATTCACAGACTTCAAGCTGCATTTCGAGGTGAACTGCCCCGACAAGGCCAACAGTGGCTTCTATCTGCGGGGTCGGTACGAGTTGCAATTGGAATATGAAGTCGCCGGAACCGAGCCGCCAGAGCGCAGCATGGGTTCGATTTACGGCCGGGTTCCCCCGGTCAAGGAATTGAAGCGGATGCCGGGCGAATGGGAGACGTTCGATGTGACGTTCGTCGGTCGCACCGTTACCGTGACACGCAATGGGGTGCTGACGATCGACCACAAGGAGATCGAAGGCATCACCGGCGGCGCCATGGATGCCAATGAAGGCGAACCGGGCCCATTTTATATTCAGGGCGACCATACGGGTGGGCTGAAGTTCAGGAATGTTACCGTGGCCGTGCCAGGAAAGTAAGTCGCCACGGAGCAATCAAGATCCCTTCAAGCCACCGAAGATGTGGCTTGAAGGGATTTTCTCTTGTAGACGGCCTTAGTCGTAGTACTCAAGCCCCAAGTGGGTGATCAGGTTCTCGCCCTTCATCCACCGCAGCGTATTCTTCAGCTTCATCAGCTGGATGAAGATGTCGTGCTCCGGATACAATCCCGGTGCTGTCATCGGCGCCTTGAAGAAGAAGGATAGCCATTCCTGGACGCCCTTCATGCCCGCGCGCTGCGCCAGATCCATGAACAGCGCCAGATCCAGCACCAGCGGGGCTGCGAGAATCGAATCCCGGCAGAGGAAATCGATCTTGATCTGCATCGGGTACCCCATCCATCCGAAGATGTCGATGTTGTCCCAGCCTTCCTTGGCGTCGCCGCGCGGCGGGTAGTAGTGGATCCGGACCTTGTGGTACATGTTGCTGTACAGGTCTGGATACAGTTCCGGCTGCAGGATCTGTTCCAGCGCCGAGAGCTTCGATTCTTCCTTGGACTTGAACGAGCCCGGATCATCCAGCACTTCGCCATCCCGGTTGCCCAGGATATTGCTCGAGAACCAACCTGCCACACCCAGCATGCGCGATTTCAGGCCAGGCGCGATCAGCGTCTTCATGAACGTTTGGCCGGTCTTGAAGTCCTTGCCGCAGATCGGTACGCCGTTTTGCCGCGCCATCTCGGTCAATGCCGGGGCATCGGTGGTCAGGTGCGGCGCGCCGTTCGCGTACGGCACACCCATCCGCAATGCGGCGTAAGCGTAGATCTGGCTCGGCGAGATCTCGGGGTCGTTGTTGCGCAGACCCTCCTCGAAGGTCTCGATCGTGGCGTGCACCGGTGCCGGCAGGTGGAACACCTCGGTGGAACCACACCACACCATCACCAGCCGAGAACAGCCGTTCTCTTCCTTGAACCGGCGGATGTCCTCCATCAGCATCTCGGCGTGCTCCATCTTGGAGGCTGGCGGCTTCTGGTTCGGGCCGTTGATGCGTTTGACGTATTCGGGGTCGAACACTGCAGGCATCGGCTTGATCGCTTCGAGCGGCTTCTTTAGCTGCTGCAGCATGCCGGCTTCCAGCACTCCGGCGTGCGTCGCCGCCTGGTAGCAGTCGTCGTCAAAAATGTCCCAGCCGCCGAAGACCAAGTCGTTCAGTTCGGCCAAGGGGAGAAAGTCCTTGATGCGCGGAGTATTGTTGTCCGTCCGCTTCCCCAGTCGGATGGTGGCCATCTGGGTCAACGAACCTATCGGCTTGGCAAGTCCCAGTTTGATGGCTTCCACGCCGGCTATGAAAGTCGTAGTGACCGCACCCATGCCGGGCAGCAGGACGCCCAGTTTGCCGGTCGCCGGTCGGATCTCCGGGGTTTCACGCCCGGTCGTGTTGTTTGGCATGGTTCTAGTGTGCCGCATCAAACATAATGAAATTGTAAATATTTGACGACGCATGCAAAACTTTTATCTTTCCATTATGTTCATCCGTTTCCCCACCATTCTCGTAGTGCAAACCAGAGACAATCACATGGTCAACACGCCACCCTCCATTTGGAGGTATCCTGTTCTTCGGAGACCGCGTAATTCTCCCGCAAACCTCACAATGCTGATACCCTGGCTAATACTCGCCCTCGAACTGAGCGGCGAACACGATGAGGAACTGGTCCGCAGGCTGCAGCGTCGCGAGCCCGGTGCCATGGACGACCTTTACAAGAAGTACGGGCGATTGGCGTACTCGGTGATTCTGGCTGTCGTGCGCGACTCCGGGACCGCTGAGGATCTGTCCCAGGAAACCTTTCTCCGCGTTTGGACCCGCATACAAGCCTTCGAAGC
>CAITMP010000481.1 GCA_903893525.1 uncultured Acidobacteriia bacterium
CAGCCAGTGCGACACCGTACTGATACTGTGCGTCGGCGTAGGTCGGATCGAGTTCGATGGCCTTCTTGAAGGTATCGGTGGCGGCATCGTTCTGGCCGCTGTTCACGAGGAGTGCGCCCAGGTTGTAGTAGTACTTGCCAGCACCGGGGGGGTCCAGTTCGGCGGCCTTGGCGAGGTTGACCTTGGCGTCGTCGATCTTCTTGTCCTTGGCGAGCGCGAGGGCGTAGTTGTTGAACAGGCCGGCGTCGGTGGGGGAAATCTCCAAAGCCTTCTTGAAGGCGTCGAATGCCTTCTCGTAGGTGGCGGCGGCTTCGGCGGGGGTGGCCTGTGCCTTGCCGACGTACGCATCCGCCAGACCGCTCCAGACTGCACCCTGCTTCGCGTCCATTTCGGCAGCCTTGTTCAGGCTCTCGATGGCCGCGTCCCACTGCTTACCTTCCAGCGCGGTCTTGCCGGCCTGGTAGGCATCATTGAGTGCCTTGTTCTTGGCGAGCTGCGCTTCGCGGGCCTTGGCCTGCTTCTCGAAGGCTTCCTTCTGCTCCTTCGACATGCCGCGTTCCTGCTCCTTGCTCAAGGTGCCGGTTTCAGCCGCCTTTTGCAGTGCCTGCTGGTCAACCGCCGCCGCCTTCAGGTCGAAGTTTAGAACCTTCGGATCGCCCAAGCCGGACCGGAAGCCCTTTGCGGTGTCACGGACCTTTCCATCCACTTCGAGAGTGATGGTGTAGGTGCCCAGCGGCAAACCATAGTGTCCGTAGTGACCCTTTTTGTCGGACTTGACTTCGTAGTGGCCCTTGATATCGGTGCGATCGAATACGACCTTGGCCCCTTGGAGCGGCTTGCCCGTCTCGTCCTTGACCATGCCTTCAATGGCGGAAGTCTGGGAAAATGCGGGGACGGAAAGCAGCAATGCTGCGAAGGCTGTGAGTGAGAAGGACTTCAATAGGGACGACATGAGCTGCGCTACCTCGAAAAATTGGGCCTGGGCCCGCAAAGGACCAGCATACTACAATGACGCCGGAGGTACCGCTCAGGTGACAGGATCTTACAAATTAATGATTGCTTGCAGGGGGGGTAGCGCAATTCGATATCATGTGTGTTCCATGAAGCCCTTCGCAGCCTTCCTGCTCGTCGCCGCCATCGCCTTCGGCCAAGCCAACAATAAGCCTCTCCCCCAACCCGGCATCCCTGTGCCGGAAGCGGACCAGAAGCAGCTGAAGGCCAGCTTGGAGAGGCTCGGAGCCCGGATCGAATCGCTCAAGGGCAATCCCAACTTGGCCGACGTTCTGGTCTTTCACAAAGCCGTGCGGTACGCGCTCGAAGGCAACGAGTTCTTCCGGCAGGAGCAGATTTTTCGCGCCAAGGAATTGCTGCGGATCGGTATGGAGCGCGCGGATTCGCTTGCCAAGGGCGAAGCCCCTTGGACCCGGACGCCTGGACTGACCGTCCGCGCGTATGTCTCCAAGATTGACGGGTCCGTGCAGCCCTACGGCCTCGTCCTGCCGCCGACCTTCAGCCCCGACAAGCCGCACCACTGGCGGGTCGACTCCTGGTTCCATGGACGCAGCGAAACTTTGAACGAGGTCGACTTCATCTTCGACAGCTTGCGGAGCCCGGCAGAATTCCAGCCCACCGACACCATCGTGATCCGGCTCTACGGGCGTTACTGCAACGCCAGCAAGTTCGCGGGCGAGGTGGATTTCTTCGAAGCGCTCGATGACGTGAAGAAGCATTATTCCGTGGACCAGAACCGGATTCTCGTCCGCGGCTTCAGCATGGGCGGGGCCTCCGTTTGGCACATCGCGGCGCATAACGCGACGGAATTTGCTGCTGCTGCGCCGGGTGCTGGTTTCGCCGAGACTCTGGAATACCAGAAGGCTGCAAAATATGAGCCGACATGGTGGGAATCCAAGCTCTACCACCTGACGAACGCCACCGACTATGCGGTGAACTTCTCCCACCTGCCGATCATTTCCTATGCCGGGGACCAGGACCCGCAGCGCCAATCGGGTGACGTGATGGCGCGCAACATGGAAGCCGAAGGGCTGACCCTCGCCCGTGTCTGGGGCAAGAATATCGGCCACGCGTACACTCCGGCTGCCAAGGTCGAGATTTCCGAAAAGATTGACGCCATCGCAGCCAAGGGGCGCGACCAATGGCCCCGGCGGATCCGATTCACCACTTGGACATTGCAGTACAACCGCATGCGCTGGGTGGTTGCCGAGGGCTTGGAGAAGCACTGGGACCGCGCGCGGATCGAGGCGTCGGTCGAAGGCGACCATGCCGTGAAGGCGAAGACGGAAAACGTATCCGCGCTGGCATTTGAGATGGGAACAGGCGCGTTCCTGTTGAATCCGGCGTCGAAGGTGACGGTGGATCTGGACGGCCAGTCGGTCACGGTTCCAGGCCCCCTTTCGGACGGCTCCTGGACCGCCCGCTTCCGCAAGACCGCCGGGAAATGGGCCTTAGCGGGTGAACCATCCGGCCTTGCCAAGGTGCATGGCGTCCAAGGGCCCATCGACAACGCGTTCATGGACAGTTTCGTCATGGTGCGCCCAACCGGAACCCCTGCGAACGAGGCTGTGGGGAAATGGGTGGCATCCGAACTGGACCGGGCAATCCGCCAGTGGCGCGGCCTGTTCCGGGGCGACACACCGGTGAAGGACGATTCCGCAATCACCGATGCCGACATCGCCGCCAGCAACCTCGTTCTTTGGGGTGATCCCCAGAGCAACAAGGTGCTCGCGCGGATTGCCGACAAGCTGCCCGTGAAGTGGACGAAGGATTCGGTGGTGGTGGGTGTGCATACATATCCGGCGGGTACCAGCGTGCCGGTCATGATCTACCCGAATCCGTTGAATCCGAAGAAGTATGTGGTTCTGAACAGCGGCTTCACATTCCGGGAGTCGGCGAACGGCAGCAATTCGTGGCAGGTGGCCGAGCTGCCGGATTATGCCGTGATTGACGTCACGCAGCCGCCCGACCGCCGCTGGCCGGGTAAGGTCGCGTTGGCCGGGTTCTTCGGGGAAAAGTGGGAAGTGTTGGCTGGCGACGGCAAGTAGAGTGCCGCCCAAAATGCTAGCCTGCAACATTGCCACATCTATTCCAAAGTCATGACTACAAGAGGTTTCGGAACTGGAGCAGGCTAACCCCGAGCTGCCGAAGAATCTTCTGGAAAAGTGGTGCCCCGATCTCCCGGCCACCGTGAATCGGGATTGTTACAGAACGCCCGTCGGGGTGAATCCACCTCTCGTGGCTACCAACTTGGCGGATTCTCGAAAACCCCAATCTTGCCGCTGCCCGCTGGAATTCCTCTGCTCGCGCGCTAGGCATGAACCAGTTCGGTGGTGTCGACCGGTGCCTCCACGCCCCGATCAAGATACTCCGCCGCGATCGCGCCAAAGACCTCCCGCAGCTCCGCGAGTGCTTCGGTCCTCGTTGGCATTAGGGCGTAACAACCCTCGATCGCGGGGATTTCCGCCACCCAGCCCCAGGGTTGGTTGCGGTAGAGGATCACTTTGTAGTCTTTCCAGTCCATCGGCAAAACCATTTTGGCACAAAAAATTCCTACCGGCGCCGCAGTGCCAACCGGTATTCCCGCCGTTCCCCGGCTTGGGCGTACCGTCTATGCTCATCGGCACTTTCGGGAATCACCTGCGGCACCGGCACGGCCTTGCCCTCCGGATTGATCGCCACAAACGTTAGATAAGCGGACGAAACGTGCTGGACGGTACCCTTCACCGGGTCCTCCATCCACACCTTGACCCCGACTTCCATCGATGTCCTGAATGCCCGGTTGACGCTGGCTTTCAAGCGCACCAACTGGCCCAGCTTCACCGGATGGATGAAATCCATGTGGTCCATCGACGCGGTCACCACCACATTCCGGGCGTGGCGCATGGCGGCAATCGCCGCCGCAAGGTCCACCAGGTGCATGATTTTGCCTCCCAGGAGATTGCCTAGCGAGTTCGCATCGTTTGGAAGCGCCAATTCAGAGTATTCCGAAACCGATTCACTGACGTAACGGCCTTGCGGGGTGTCCATATTGGAGGTTTACCAGACGCCACCGGTCCGCCGCAAATACGCCGCCACGGAGGCTCGGGCCTGGCGTTCCAAGGGCGTGTCGGACGGGTCATTGGGGCGAATTTCCAAAGTACCCACGGCGACGGGCGCGTGCTCGGATTCCGTTGACCAAGCCACTCGGAAAATGCCGTCGGCGTGCGACTTGATCAGGAACTGGTGGGCGTCTACGGTTACCGACGCGGCTCGCGTGCAGAGCGACTTGGCGTACCCCCGGTTGCATCCTTTCGATAGCAGCTCGAAGGGGATCTCCGCTACCGGATTCGCATCGCAGCAACCAGTGAAAGGATCCCCGATGGGAGGGGCATCCAAGTCCGGAACAAACAGCGGGCAGGGCATCCGGGGCTAGTAGACCAAGCCCTCGGTCAACTCGATGCGCGTGCCCCACGGGTCGGTCAGAAATGCGAGGGTGAGTTTCAGCTGGGGCATGGCGCGATAGGGGATGTCGAGCTTGATCCCGGCGTCGGCCAGCTTCTTGCAAAACGCTTCCAAGCCGTGGATCTCAAAGCCGATGTGGTCGAGTGCGCGGCCAACGGTCGGGGCCGGATCCTTCAGTTCCGCGTAGGTGAGGTTGGAGCCGGGGACGTCGCCCGCATCCCACTGGGCGCGCTTGCCCACGGTGGCTCCGAAATGGGTGGCGTACCAGGCTTGGATCGCCTTGGTGTCGGGCGAATTGAAATGGAGGTGGTGGAACTTGAGCGGAATTTTCTGACTCTTGTCCTCCGTCAGCTCCACGCGGAGGCCGTCGGGGCCGTCGATGATGGCTTGGACCGTGGCCCCGGGCTGGGTGCGTTTGTAACCGGCGGCGTCGATCTTCGGCAGATACGGCGCCAATTCGGATACCGTAAAACCAATATGGTTCACGCTGGAGCCCGCCATGCCGCCCTTGACGGCTGTCTTGCGGATCAGAACAATGATTCCGGGTGCCTCAACGCCGCTGAGGCCGTTTTTCGAATACGGTGTGGCTCCAATGATGTCGACCCAGAATTTATTCGCAACATCCAGGTCGGCCTCGTTCAAGTGCATGTGCCCGATGGCGACACCCACCGCATTCGGGGCGGCAAGTTGGGCAAATATTGGCAGGACGGAGACGATACCGGCGAACACAAGGTTGCCAAGGAGGGTGCAATTCATGGGGCTCGATTTCTACGGTGTGACGCTATAGTATCAGGTGAATGCCGAATGGACGCTTGGAAATCTTGAAGTCGATGGTGGAGCAGAGGCCCGAGGATGCCTTCTGCAGGTACGGGCTGGCGATGGAATACGTCCGGAGCGGGGATCTGGCCGCTGCTGTGCCCGAATTCGCCGAACTGTTGAAGCACAACCCGAACTACGCCGCCGGTTACTTCCACGGTGGGCAAACGCTGGAAAAGCTGGGGCGGATTGCCGAGGCGCGTGCGATTTTCCAAAAGGGAATCGAGGTCACGACGGCCACCGGCGACGATCACACGCGGAGTGAGTTGATGGGCGCATTGCAGATGCTGGGGTGATCCGGCCTGCGAACGCCATTCAGCCCTCCGGTGCGCCCGCCCCAAACTCGCTTTCCAATTCTTCGATCGTCGGGAGACTGCCGCGAAGCTTTTCCGGCAAACTCCCGGCCAGCAAGTAGTCCGAAATTCCGATCGGCTTGTTGATATCCCGGAGCGCATATTCCGCCACAAACCGGTCCTTCGTCTTGCACAGGATCAGCCCGATGCTGGGCTGGTCGTCTCGATGCCGGAGCGTGTCATCGACCACGGAGAGATAAAAATTCATCTTCCCTGCAAATTCCGGCTGGAACGGCGTCATTTTTAGGTCGATGACAACGTAGGCCCGGAGCTTCAGGTGGTAGAACAAGAGGTCGATGAAGAACTCCTGCTCGCCGACATCCAGACGGTACTGGCTCCCGACAAACGCGAACCCGACGCCAAGTTCGAGAAGGAATTGTCGGAGGTGGTCGATCAGGCCCCGTTCCAGATCGCGCTCGTGTGCGTCGTCGCCGAGAGTGAGGAAATCGAAGTTGTACGGATCCTTGGTGATGTCTCGCGCGAGGTCGGACAGCGGGGCTGGCAGGGTGCGCCCGAAGTTTGCGACGGCCTTGCCTTGACGGTGCACCCGACCGGACTCGATTTGGTGGACGAGGACATTGCGGCTCCAGCCGTGCTGGATTGTAGCTTGGGCGTACCACAGCCGGTCCTGGAGGCCGAGAACCTTTTCCAAGAGAGCGATATTGTGGTACCAAGTCAATTGTGCAAGCACCCCTTGCACAATTGCTTCGTCCGGCCACGCCTCTGCAAACGCGCGCATGTACTTCAGATTTCGGGGCGAGAAGCCCTTCATCTCCGGGAACGCAACCTTGAGATCCCCCGCAAGCCGATCAATCACCTTGGCACCCCAGTTCTCCTGGGTCTGGCGGGTCAAAATATCGCGGCCCATTTGCCAGTAAAGCAGGACCAGCGCCTGATTCACGGCAAGCGATGCACGCACCTGCGCGGACCGGATTCGAAGTTTCAGTTCCGCCAGAAACTGGGGGTAGGTGTCTGAATTGATACTGCTCAACACCCATTCTCCCCTATCGCAACCCACCCAAAACCGGCATTCTGAAATAATGGTCCTGCCATGCCGCTCCATCCACAAGCAGGTCAACCCGCCCCCCAAGATTTCCTGATCGACCCGGTCAAACTCGAACGGGCCTACTTCGAGAACAGACCCGACCTGTCGCAACCGACCCAGCTGGTGTCCTTCGGAACCAGCGGCCACCGCGGCACCGCGACCGATGGCACGTTTACCGAAGGGCACATCCTGGCGATCACCCAGGCGATCTGCGAATACCGGACCATCAACAAAACCACCGGCCCGCTCTTCATGGGCAAGGACACGCACGCGCTCTCCGGCGCCGCCCAGCGGACGGCCTTGGAGGTGCTCGCGGCCAACGGCGTCGAGACCGTAATCCAGGCGAACGACGGATTCACCCCCACTCCGGCCATTTCGCACGCCATTTTGGGCTGGAACCGCGACCACACCGCCCTTGCGGACGGCATCGTCATCACCCCATCGCACAATCCGCCCCAGGACGGCGGTTTCAAGTACAACCCGACCGACGGCGGCCCCGCCGACACAGACGTCACCGGCTGGATCCAATGCCGGGCCAACGGCCTGCTGCGCGACGGCAACAAGGATGTAAAACGGCTCCCGTACGCGAAGGCCCTGGCCGCCCCCACCACCCGTACCCGCGATTTCGTCCGCGGCTATGTGGAGGATCTGGCCAACGTCATCGATATGAAGGCCATCCGGTCCTCCGGTATCCGCATCGGCGTGGACCCGCTCGGCGGCGCGTCCGCTGCCTACTGGGAGCCCATCGCCGACCAGTACGGCCTGAACCTAACCATCGTCAACACCGCCATCGATCCCAAATTTGCGTTCATGACGCTCGACCACGATGGCAAGATCCGAATGGATTGCTCCAGCCCCTACGCCATGGCGGGGTTGGTGGGACTGAAGGACAAGTTCGACGTCGCCTTCGGCAGCGACCCCGACGCCGACCGGCATGGCATCGTGACCCCCTCCGAGGGTCTGCTGAATCCCAACCACTACCTGGCCGTGGCCATCGAGTACCTGCTCGGGCACAGGCCCGGCTGGCCGGTCGACGCGGTCGTGGGGAAAACGCTGGTCAGCAGCCGCCTGATCGACAAGGTGGTCGCGAGCCTGAGACGGAAACTCTGGGAAGTACCTGTCGGCTTCAAGTGGTTTGTGCCGAAACTCTACGACGGAACCTGCGTGTTCGGCGGCGAAGAGAGCGCCGGAGCCAGTTTCCTGCGGCGCGACGGTCGGGTCTGGAGCACAGACAAGGACGGGCTGATCCTCTGCCTGCTCTCGGCAGAGATCACGGCTGTCACTGGCAAGGATCCGGGAGTCCACTACCGGGACCTGACGAAGCGTTTCGGAACCCCGTTCTACAAGCGGATCGATACCCCGACCACGCCGGAACAAAAGGCGGCTTTCAGCAAGCTCACTCCGGCTTCCGTGACTGACTCGGAATTGGCCGGGGACCCGATCACGGAAAGACTGGTGACGGCACCCGGGAACGGTGCGGCAATCGGTGGTTTGAAGGTGGAAACCAGTGCGGGATGGTTCGCCGCCCGCCCATCGGGCACTGAGAACATCTACAAGCTCTATGCCGAGAGCCTGACCAGTGCCGAACATCTGGAGCGGATTATTACCGAGGCGGGCGCGCTGGTGACACGCGCCTTGTCGGCTTAGTAACGGAAGGGGACGGGGACGGGTCTACTCGTCCTCGTCCTTGTACATGTACTTAATGTTGCTCTTGTAGAGCAGCAGGTTGGGCGCGCCAATCCGGTTGAATTTCAGACACCCCCGGTCATACCATTCGATGACACCCCTCAGGACTTCGCCGTCCTTGAGGGTGACCACCATGGGGGTCTTCGACTGCATCTGCTTGACGTAGTAGAAATTTTCGGCGTTTGTTTGATCTGGCGGTACGGGGCGCTTTTGGGCGGCCGCTTTACGGGGGGGCTCCATTTTCTCCTTGGCGTCGTTGAACGAGGGTCGGATCAGTTTCCGGTTGGTGGGTTCCACGGGCATTCCTTTCTGCACGGGGAAGCGGTGCTGTTCAGGCACGGGGTGGCCAGGGTTAGGCCATCGTGGCAACAGAAGCGAGCAGGGATGCTTCCAGCCTTTTTCTCATTGATATCACACTTGTTTTAGCGGCACCAAAACCCATCGCCCGGAACCCCGTTTATAGCACGATCCTTTCGTCCCCTTCGCGCCGCGTGAGGTGTTCGCGGTCCAGATATTCCAGCAGCGGGATGGCGTATTTCCGCGAGACCCCGGTGGCGTCCTTGAACGCCGGAACGTTGATCCGTTGGCCCCGCCAGCCCTGCATCATGCTCCGCAGCCCGGCGACGGCGGACTCATGCAGAACCAAGTCCTCCGAAATTCTCACCAACCGGTGGTCCCTCAGCAGCATCTGCAAGATCGACTTGGCCCGCGCGGGCTCCAACCCCGATGCCTTCAGTACGTCCTGAACACCGGGCGCGGCGAGACCCGCAGTTTCGAATGCGGACTCCATCGCCCGCTTCGCCGCCTCCTCGTCCAGTTTCAGCACCACCTTGTGGCTTTTCAGCCGCACCACTTGGGCGTCCTGCAGGATTTCCGGGGTGGCATCCAGGATATGTTCGAAAATCTCAGGGGTGGCGTCCGGCACGATCCGGCCCTTCAAATCCTGCTTTTGGATGCCCTGAAGCAGCGGTTGCTCCTTGTGGAACTGTCGGACCACCGTTACTACCCGGCGCGATGCCGCTGCGACGTGCTCCCCCGAGATCCGCCATTTCGCCACCAAGTGCAGGGACGGTGTTGCCGCAAGTTCCTTCAAGCCTGTCAGCCGGATCAGTTCCGCCTCCGATACACCATCCGGGCGCTCGCCAACCAGCAATTCGACACGCTGCCGGGACGTTCCCTCCAACAGCGTCTGCAGGCGGGCCGCAAAATCAACTCCGCGCCGGTATTTGTGTCCGGAGATATCCGCCACGGTTCCGCCGCCAATTGTCACAACGGGTGAGAACATGCGGATGATGAACCGGTCACCTGCCATGACCAGGACCGGCTCGCGTAGAACCATTCGGACCCAAGCGGATTCGCCTGGAGCAAGGGCTGTGCGCCGATCCAGCAAGCGCACCTCGGCCTCGATCTCCGACGCGCCCAGATGCACGTGCACCGGTGCTTCGTGCTTGAGAGGTTTGGCGGAAGCCAGCAGGTCCAACTTCGCGTCGAAAACGGTCACGGACGAAAACCGGCCCGGCTCGGTGAGGACCATCCCGCGCGACAAATCCTCCGGGGCGATGTCCGCCAAATTGATCGCGGTCCGTTCCCCGGCGCGCGCCCGATCCGTCTTCTCGCCATAGACTTGGAGACCGCGAACGCGCAGCCGCCGTCCCGAGGGGTGCAATTCCACCTCGGAGTCAGCCCGAACAGTACCGGAAACCAGCGTTCCGGTGACCACGGTACCGAAACCGCGCATGCTGAAAGCCCGGTCAATCGGCAACCGGAACCATCCACCGGCGCTCTTTTCGCGAGTCCGCCGCGCAGCCGCCTCCAACTCGCGCCGGAGTTCGTCCAGTCCCTCCCCGGTAACGGAACTGACGGCCACTTTCTGAGCGTTCTCCAGAAACGACCCCGCAACGAAATCATCCACTTCGAGGCGCACCAATTCCACCAAGTCGGGATCCACCATGTCGGCCTTCGTCAGAGCGACAACTCCGGACTGGACACCCAACAGTCGGCAGATCTCAAAATGTTCGCGCGTTTGCGGCTTGATCGACTCATCGGCCGCGACGACAAACAGCACGACGTCGATTCCCGCTGCTCCGGCGAGCATGTTGCGGACAAACCGCTCGTGGCCCGGAACGTCGATAAACCCCAGCTGAATTTCGTCGGACAGGCGCAAGTGGGCAAAACCGAGATCGATGGTGATGCCGCGCCGTTTCTCCTCCGCCAGCCGGTCGGCGTCGGTTCCGGTCAGGGCCTTCACGAGCGAAGTCTTGCCGTGGTCGATGTGGCCGGCGGTACCGACGATAATGTTTTTCATGGGCCCGATTTCATCGTACCTGGTCGCGGTTCCCCTCCTGTGTTTGCTGACGGGCTCGCTGGTCTACTGCGTGCTAGCGATTCTGGGGGCGCGGCGGTACCGGAAGTCTGGGTCTTCGCCCTTGGCGGATTGGCCGCCGGTATCGGTGATGCGACCGCTGGCGGGTGCCGAGGACAACACAGAAGACAACCTGCGGAGCATCTTCTCCCAGAATTACGAGGATTTCGAGGTCCTCCTATCGGTCCATACTCTCGACGACCCCGCCGCAGCTATCGCGCGCCGTGTGATGGCGGAGTTCCCGAATGTTCGGTCGCGGCTGGTGGTTGCCGGGATCTCCCCCATGCCGAACGCCAAGGTTTGGAGCCTGCGAGCCCTGATGCTGGAAGCCCGTCACGAAAATCTGCTGATGTCGGACAGCGACGTGCGGTTGGACTCGGACTGCCTGCGCTTGGTGATTGCGGAACTGTCCCAGCCGGGCGTCGGATTGGTCACCTGCCCCTACCGGGCCGTCGGCGGTCCGAAACTCTGGTCCCGCGTGGAGGCACTGGGTCTAAATACGGATTTTCTGGCCGGAATGCTGACCCAGCGAATGCTCAACGGCATGGATTTTGCGATCGGACCCACCATCGCGACGCGGAAGTCGGAATTGGATGCAATCGGAGGCCTTGCGCACCTGCAAAAGTTCCTGGCCGAGGATTTCGTGATGGGCAACCTCATGTTCGAGCGCGGTCGGACCGTGATCCTGTCTCGCAGCGTGGTGGAGCACCACATAGGCAATGACGATTTCCTGAAGAATTGGCGGCACCGGTTGCGCTGGGCCCGCAGCACCCGCCGGTCGAGGCCATGGGGGTACGTGGGGGAACTGTTCACCAAGCCGGTCGCATTGGCTTTGATTTGTTGCGCTGCGGCACCCCGTCTTTGGCCGGTCTTGCCCGTCACCATGGCGTTCCGCGCTGCTGTAGCTTGGAATACGGCAACACAAATCCTCAGTGACCCTCTGATTGCGACCTACTGGTGGTTGGTTCCGGTTGAGGATATCTCCACCTTCGCTACTTGGGTACTGGGATTTTTCGGAAAGACAATCCTGTGGCGGGGTCGGGAACTGGTGCTCGCCCGAGATGGTAGTTTCGAAATGACCGCGCCCGCGCCGGACTAGCGTGGATTGACTTCGCAGCTCCAAACGAGTAGAACTGAGGACATGATGCGGCGAATCTTGCTTGGCCTCCCCCTGTTGCTTGTCGGAACACTATCCGCCCAGACCTACCAGCCCACTTGGGATTCCGTCGACAAGCGCCCGACCCCCACATGGTTCACCGATGCCAAATTCGGAATTTTCATCCACTGGGGTGTCTATTCCGTTCCCGCCTACGCACCGGTGATTCCCGGCAAGCTCGCCTACGCCGAGTGGTATTGGAACGCGATGACCAAGGGCAGGGACGACCCCAAGGCCACTGGCATCCAGACCGGCACCTGGGCCTACCAGAAATCGCAATACGGAGCGGACACGCCGTACCAGAATTTCGCGCCCCAGTTCCGGGCTGAAATGTACGATCCCGCGCATTGGGCGGA
>CAITMP010000482.1 GCA_903893525.1 uncultured Acidobacteriia bacterium
CAATTACACCCCGCAGATTGACCAAACGCTCACCGTAATCCGCGGCAAGCATGAGTTCAAGATGGGTTGGGGCTACCGCCGTCCGTTCACCTTCGGACACGATCTGGCCGGCACCAACGGCGTCTACAACTTTGCCCGCGCGCAGACGGCGAATCCCGCCGCCACCGCCACCAGCGGCAACTCCTTCGCCAGCTTCCTGCTCGGCATGCCCGACAGCGCCACCGCTGCCGCAACCCCCGTCCAGGATGCCAACATCGTCTACCAGTACTACGACACGTTCTTCCAGGACAACTGGCGCGTCCGCCCGAATCTGACCGTGAACCTCGGCCTCCGCTACGAAGTGCCGCTCAACTGGACCGCCCCCACCATGGGCTCGGTCAGCCTGACCACCCCGAATCCGGCCGCCAACAACTACCCCGGCGCCTACGTGTTCCCGGGCAGCGGCCCCAACCGGTTGGGTGTGAAGCGCTTCTGGCCGGCGGACCGTACCGATTTCGGCCCCACGGCCGGTTTCGCATGGTCCGTGTCGCCCAAGACCGTTGTTCGCGGCGGCTTCGGCATCTTCTACCAAGCCACCAGCAATGGCGGTTGCGGTTGTACCACCGGTGCCAACGGCTCGTTCTCGCAGAACTCCCCCGACGGCATCGCCTCCCCCTTCAATTGGGACAACGGTCTGCCCAAGCCCGCCGGCTACCAACCGCCGCCCTTCCTCGGACCCAGCGTCGGCAACGGTCTCTCGGTTGACTACCTCGGACCCACCTTCGGCAACGCTCCCCGCATCTACAACTGGAGCGCCGAAGTGCAGCGCGAAATCAAGGGCTTCCTGGTGGAAGTCGGTTACGCCGGCAACCGCGGCCACGGCCTCAATTCCACCGTTGACCTCAACCAGGTAAACCCGTCGTACCTGACCGCAGCCAATATCCCGCTTCTCGGCAAGGCCATCACCGATCCGGCCGTTGTCGCCGCAGGCTTCAAGAAGCCCTACGCCAACTTCCCGGACAGCGGCAGCTTGGGTACGCTTGCCCAGTCGCTCCGGCCCTATCCCCAGTTCCTGAACGTCTGGTCCCGCAACAGCGGCCAGGGCAGGACTTGGTACGAATCGGCATCCATCAAGGTGTCCCGTCGTTTCGGCGACTGGCAGTTCTCCTCGTCCTACGTCCGTTCGAAGACGCTGGGCTTGCTGACCTACCGCCAGATCTTCTCCCAGAGCCAGGTCTATCCGCAGGACATGTACAACCTGACGCAGCCGAAGTCGTACCTCCCCTTCGACCTGCCGAACGTCGTCAACTTCCTCAGCAGCTACGACCTGCCCTTCGGTACCGGCAAGCGCTTCCTGGGTGGCAAGAGCCGCCTCGTGAACGCCATTGTCGGCGGCTGGACGGTTTCCGACACCCACAACTACCGCAGCGGCGGATTGCTCGCGCTCACCTGCGCGAACACCCTTGGCAGCGGCGTCCTCTTCACCAGCGCCCGCATGTGCAACGCCAACGGCGGAACACTGCGGACCGACCAAGCCCGCGACACGCTGGACCCGAACAACCCCTCCAGCCTGTACTTCAACGCTGCGCCGTTCTCCATCCCGTCCCAGTACAGCTTCGGAACCTCTTCGCAGTACAACTCGAAGTTCCGCCAGCCGCCGGTCCTCGTGGACAACATCGCCATCGTGAAGCAGGTTGGCGTGTGGGTCAAGGGCGACGGCAACCAGGTCCGGATGCAGTTCAGCGCCAACGCCTTCAACCCGTTCAACCGCACGAACTTCGCGGTGAACGGATCGGTCGGCAATGTCAACTTCGGCCGTGCGACGGGCCCGCAGTACGGCCCCCGCATCATCACCATGGTTCTGCGGCTCTACTTCTAGGCTCAAAAACCGTGACCGTAGTACCAACGGAGGCCGGGGGAAACCCCGGCCTCTTTTTTATGTGCGAACGTTCGTACCGGAGGTACACTCAAGTTAAATGCTGAACGAAATCCAGTCGATTGCGGGGCAATTGGGTGGCGAGGCCGTGATTGGCCGACAGCTCCGGGACGACATCGACTTGCAGCAGGCCATCCGCGACGGCTTTCCGCAAGGAGCCGTGGCGGGCTTGATGCATAGCGCCAACCTCAATCTCAAGGAAATTGCAGCAACGCTGGACTTGACGACCCGCAGTTTGCAGCGCCGACGACCCCAAGGCCGCTTGGCCCGCTCCGAATCCGACCGGATCTACCGGCTCGCGCGGATCGTGGTTCTTGCCAACGAGTATCTCGGCGACGGGCAACTAGCGCTCCAATGGTTGCGCTCACCCAACGGTGCGTTGGGCGGCAGGAGCCCGTTGGACGTGGTGGATACCGAGCCTGGTGCGCGGATGGTGGAGAATGTGCTCGGAAGGATCGCCTACGGCGGCGTGAGTTGACGCGGGTTTATCGGATTCTCCGCAGCCCTATGCGGCAAGGCCATTCGACGGGGAAGGCTCGTATAGGTTTGGTGGTCGCTGGTCGAGGCCGGGGACTCGGATAGCCTACACCGCCGAGCATTGTTCTTTGGCCATGGTGGAGTATTTTGTCCATCTCGATGCGAAACATCCCCCTCAAGACTTGGTCCTCGCGACGGCGGCCATCCCCCAAGACGTGTCGATGGAACAGGTTTCCATCGCGGAATTGCCGTCCGACTGGCGTCGGACACCGGCCCCGCGGGGACTCGCTGCCATAGGGGAGCGTTTTGTCCTGGAGGGCCGGTCGGCGGTCTTAATCGTGCCTTCGGCAATTTCCCCGACTGAGTTCAACTGGCTCCTGAACCCCGCTCACCCAGACATGTCGCGCTTGGCTGTGGGGCCATTGCAGCATTTCGTCTATGACTCGCGGTTCTTCCGCTAGCTGAAGTCTTGGCATCTTCACGCTTGACGCGTGGATTTTGCGTGTGGTAAAAAAAACATGCGCCTCAATTCAGTAAAGCTTCCGAGCCAGTTTGGCATTCTGGTTACAATCGTTGTTTTGTCGATGGCATCGCCTGGTTTCGCGGCTTCCGTGCAGGCGGAGGTGCAGGCCCGTGATGCCGCGGCGTCCAATGCCGCTGCTGGGCCATGTTTTGATGGAGGAGGCGGGTCGGCTTCGGCGTCCGCTAGCTGTATCGTGGATCAATACTTTGGCGGGACGTTCTCGGCTTCGGGCTCCGCTCATGCCGAATATGGCCACCTGAGCGGCAGCGCCTCGCTGGCCGTCGCTGGCCTTGTCGAACCTTTCATCCACTTTGATCAAAGCCAGTTCTCCGAATACTTCTATACCGCCTTCGCCGACCATTTGTACGTAGCCGGGACTGGAAACGCAACGGCTACCATCCATTTTTCAGGCAACCATCCCGGAAACTTCCGCGTTTGCGCAACAGGGACTGGCGGATCGCAAAACTGCGGAATTTCCACGGGTAGTTTTACTGTAGATATTCTTGCAGGGGATGGTGCGGGCCACGGCTTTGGGCTTACTGGCGAAAACTGGCTCGCAGCTGACTTTGGTCCGGGAGGACTTCAAGGGAGATCATCGGCCAGCACCGGCCCTGTTGTGGGCTATCTTGATATCACCGGAATCGACATCACCGGTGCGGGCGTTACCGGGCCCATTACCAGCGAATCCGGGGCGATGTACACTGCCGATGGCGTTACCAGCGCGCCCGAGCCCGTTCTTTGGCCCGCAACCGCCTTGGTCCTGTTCGTGTCCCACCGATCCCGATCCAAATAACGCGAGCCTCTTGCCTCACTCGAAGGTGTGGTCTAAACGACTACCCAACGAACGCCTGCGATGGGCGGAATTCGGCGTCGGGAGCCGCCAACGGAGCGATGGCCTCATTTTCGCCATACACGAGGACTGACTGGTAGGTTCCGTCTACCGGGTCGCGGTGGACGATCATTCGGCGAGTCTGAATATCCAGAACCCAATATTCGATGATCCCGGCGCGCGCGTACACACCTGCTTTGGTGGTCAGGTCGAAGTGAAGGCTGGTGTCGGAGATCTCCACCACCAGGTTCAGGTCGGAAGGGGCCGGATTGCCGGAAGGGATCGAGTCGAATGTCCGATTCAGTACGATCAGGTCGGGGACCGGCTCACTGACGCGGTTCTCCGAAGGGTGAACGTCGATCGGTGCTTCACCGTTCACGGCCATGTCCCCGAATGTCCTTAGCAGCCACAAGTAGAGAAAAGAGAATGCGTTCACATGTGGACGGTGCTTGGACACTTTGAGTATCAATTCCCCATCCATGAGCTCGAAACGCTCGGGATCGATCAGGCTGGCCGCTCCGAGCCGTTCGAACTCGCCACGGGTCCACAGTTTCCGCTCTGGGGCATGAAGTTCGATTGCTTCGGCCAGGATGGTTGGCATTGACTCTGCTTGCATTGTACCCCTGCAACGACAAGTCGGAAGTTGAAACTGCGCATGGTTGCTCCCCGCCGAGGACGGGGCTTCGCACCGCACCTCGATTTTTCTTTTCCCACCCCCTTGCATTTGGCTGTCAACAGGAGTAATGTCAGAAATTGTAAAAGGCCTGAGGGCCGGACCTTACAAACGGGCATTTTCTCTCAAGGGGGATCCATGTTGAAATCGAAGAACTTGGGCTTTTTGATCGTGGCTGCGGCGCTGTCCGCTCCACTTCTTTCCTTCGCCGCCGAGCCGATCAAGGCCGACGCCGGCAAGCAGGCTTTCCAGAACAAGGATTACGCCACCGCCTACCGCGAATGGAAGCCGCTCGCCGACAAGGGCGACGCCAACGCCCAGTTCAACCTCGGCGTGATGTTCGCCTGGGGACTGGGCGTCGAGCAGGATGTGAACGAGGCCATGCGCCTTTACCATCTTGCAGCCGATCAGGGCAACGCCCAGGCCGAGTACCGGCTGGGGTACCGCTACGCACATGGCTGGGGCGTCCAGCAGGATTTCGCCGAGGCCTCGCACTGGTACCAGATGGCTGCCGACCAGGGCGACGGTGCCGCGCAGGTTGGCATCGCACATCTGTATGAGGAAGGGTTCGGAGTTGAGAAAAATGCCAAGCTCGCCCTCACGTACTACCGCCGAGCCGCAGCACAGGGTGTCCCGGAAGCCCAATTCGCCCTCGCGCAATTGATGGAGAAGGGCAAATCGACCAAGCGCGACCCGGCGGAAGTCTTCGCCATGTACCGGAAAGCCGCCGAACAGGGCTATGCCCCGGCCCAGGAAAAGGTCGGTGCCATGTACGAAACCGGAACAGGCGTCGCAGCGGACCGCGCACAGGCATTCTTCTGGTCCGCATTGGCGGCCAACCAGCGCGAAAAGAACGCCGAGAGGCGGCTCAACGCGATGGCGTCGAGGTTGTCCGCTGGCGAGGCGACGAAAATGAAGCAGTTGGCAAAGGAATGGAAGCCGGTTCTGGCTGCGTCCAAGTAGGTCTACAACGTTCGAAACATCACGAGGGCGTCGACATCCCTCGCCGAACCTCCGGCACCCGCACACGGGTGCCGGAACGCACCCGGCAGACGCCCCACGATTTCAAACCCCAAATCCTGCCACAACCGGACGGCCCGGGTGTTGGTGGACACCACGAAATTGAACTGCATCGCGACAAATCCCCGTTTCCGGGCCTCGTCGAGCGAGTGTTCGCACATCCGCCGGGCC
Source organism: uncultured Acidobacteriia bacterium (assembly GCA_903893525.1). Lineage (GTDB taxonomy): Bacteria > Acidobacteriota > Terriglobia > Bryobacterales > Bryobacteraceae > BOG-234. The sequence continues at coordinate 5,609 of CAITMP010000482.1, forward strand.
ACCCCCCTCCCTTGCGCCGCCGCATCCGTCACGTAGCCGCAATTTGCCACATGCGATCCGCCTCCCTGCTGGTTGGCCTTCAGGAAGTAAGTTCCCGCCAGCCGCCCCTCTTCCTCGGCTACAAAAGTCGTTCGGTCGGGTCCCAACCAATAGCCGAGCGCCTCAACCCGGTCCATATCCAAGGGCAGGGCATAGGTTTCCCCCGCCCGGATCACGGGCTCCAGAATGTGCCAGATGGCGTCGTGGTCGGCAAATACGGCTTTGCGAATCTCCACTATTCCTTCGCCGCCCCCGTTGACGCAGGGTCGCCCCAAAGGTATTGCCCGAACCACGCCCAATTCTCCTCCATCAGGCTCCGCTGCTGTTTCGGCTTGTTCACCGCATGCCCAAAGCCCTTGTAGAACATCAGCTTCACCGGGATGTTGCGATCCTTCAGCGCCTGGTACAGTTCATACGAATTTGGCGGGGGAACGCGCTTGTCCTGGTCGCCCTGCTGGATCAATGTCGGCGTGCGCGCCTGGTTCACATACGTGATCGGCGACGTCTTCCGGTAAATCTCGGGATCCTCCCACGGTGTCGCCTTCAAATACTGCCGCGTGAAGGCATGGATGTCGGTGTTCACGTAGTACGTCATCCAGTCCGAAATCCCCGCGCCGACCGAAACGGCCTTGAACCGGTCGCTGAAGCAGGTGATGAACGCCGAAATATACCCGCCCTCACTCCAACCCATCGACCCCACCTTGTCCTTGTCCACCATGCCGCGACCGATCAGGTAGTCCACACCCGAAATCACGTCGGCATAATCCCCCACGCCAAGATTGCGCACATTCAGCGCCCGGAATTTCGCCCCGTAGCCGGCCGATCCACGGTAGTTCGGCTTGAGCACCAACGCACCGCGGGCCGCGAACCGCTCCACCGGATAAATCCGGTCCGCCGCCAGCATCGGGGTGTCCACACCGGTCGGGCCGCCATGGATCACCACCAGCAAGGGATACTTCTTCGCTGGATCGTAGTCGGCTGGCTTCATCAGAACACCCTCAATCTCGCTGCCATCCCCGGATTTCCACCGCACCAGCTCCTTGGTGGCAAGCTTGTAGCCGTTCCACTGCCCAGCCACGTCGGTCAGCTTCTTTGGCGCAAATCCAGATACGGGACTGGCCACAATCTCCGCAAACGCGTTCGGTGCCCCGCCGGTACCGGCCATTACCGAGTGATCGTTGCTAAAAGTTGCCCCGGCGATGTGGAAGGCTTCCGGCCCTGTCAGCCGGGAAACCTTCCCGCTCGCGGGGTCCAGCCGGAATACATGAGAATTGGTCCGCTGGAGGGCACCAAAGTAGATGCCGTCGGCAGCCCAGTCGATCAGCTGCGGATTCTCGTCGAACTGCTTCGTCAGCACCCGCACTGGGCCGCCGTCCGCCGGCACCACGGCCACAAAGGTGTTCGAGTAGAAGAAATCCGGGCTGCTGTCCGCCGTCACAAATGCGATTTGCCTGCCATCCGGCGACCATTTCGGGTTGTTGTGCGGTCCGGGCGTGTCCACCAACTTGCGGACCTTCAAATCCGCCAAATCCAGCACGTAGAGCCGCTGCTTGTCCCCGGATCCCAAGTCTGTGTTGGGGGAGCCGTCGAAAGCGATCCGTTTGCCGTCCGGCGACCAGGCGAAGGCCCCGACCGTGAACTGCTCCCCTTTGGTCAACTGCTCCGGTTTGGACTTCTTGCCCTCGACGGGAATGCGAAACAAGTGGCTCAAGGTGTAGTCGCCGCCGACGACCTCCAAGTCCCCGTACCGCTCCTTACGGTCTTTGAAAGCTTTCGACTCCGCGCCGGTCGACGTAAACGCCATCGATGTGCCGTCCGGTGACCACGCGAACGTTCCCACACCCCGGTCCTCGAACGTCAACTGCGACGCCTCGCCACCCGCCGGTTGGATCACATAGATCTGCCTCTTGCCATCGCGTTCCGACGCAAACGCCAGCCGCTTGGAATCGGGAGCCCACAAGGGTGCGGAGGCCGACTTCTTCCCCGTCGTCAACTGGTACCGCTCGCCCGTGCCCACGTTTGCGATCCAGATTTGGGTGACAAAGTCGTTTTCGTCCCAATTTGCTTGTTGGACCACGTAGGCGACGCGTTTTCCGTCCGGCGAGATCTGTGCCCCGGAAACCGAATAGGCGGAAAGCGTGATGTCTAATGAAGGTGGCGCGGGAGTGGGCTCGGCTGCCATGCAGAGCCCGAAAGCGGCCAAAAAGGAGGCAAACAGGTGGGTGCGCATAAACGATTGTATGCTCAATTCGATCCAGAAGCACGTTTGCATTCCACGTCTGCAAACAATGTTGACCCCGCGCGCTTTGCGGAGTAGTCTTATATGTAGTCGGGAGCTCCGAAATTTGAGCCGTTACGTTCCAGCGCGCCATTATATTTCGTTCGGCGTCGTCGCCTTGGCCCTTGCGGGGTTCTCGGGCTACCTTGCCCTGTCGTGGACCCAGGCGCTCATTCCCACATTCCTTTTCCTGCTGACGGCGGGCAGTTTGATCACTTTGGCGCTGCGGCCGCCCATCAAAGTGTTCGATTCGCATTTTGAAATTGGTAGGCGAATCATCCCTTGGCAGGACGTCCGCCGCGTGGATCGCACCGGCTGGATCTCGCCTCTGGCGGTCCGCCTCACCTTTTTCGACGATGAAACCATGCTGGTGGTCTACCCAGGCGAAGTGGATTGCTGCAAGCATTTGCTCCGTACCTTCCGGCAAATGTCCACCAGCGCATTGATCGACGGCATTCCCTACCGGCAGTACTGGGGAGAGCTTCTCGGGCCCAGTGAGTCCAAACAGATGACCCCGCCCCGCTTCCGCGTCCTGCGTCCCGAGGACGAGGAGGAGGTGGAGCGTCTTTACTTCCTTCTGAAAACAGTCGGCCACATTGACCCCGCCAGTTCCGGCCCCCGTGGCACGGGCCCGCGCAATCCAGCGGACGAGAGCTAGACGATCCACTCCAAAGGCCCTTCTTGAACCTGCTCCGACGCAAGTACACACCAGCGTTCCTCGCCCTTCTGATCGTGCTGCTGTCCTGCTATCTGCTTCGAGCACCGATTCTCTGGCGCATGGGCGCGATGCTGGACGGCTCGGTTCAACCCCAAACAGCGGATATGATTCTGGTGCTGGGCGGCGATTGGTCCGGCAGCAGAATCCTGAAGGCGGGGGAGCTTGTGCGGCAGGGGATCGCCCCGAAGGCCTTTGTCAGCGGGGCCGCCATCTATTTTGGGCGCACCGAAAGCCAGCTGGCAATCGATTTCGCGGTATCCCGCGGCTATCCCCGCGATTCCTTTATTCCCTTTCAAGCCCCCAACCTGAGCACCGACGACGAGGCGCGCACCGAAGGTGTGATTCTTCGTTCAATGGGAGTAAAGCGGCTGCTCCTGGTCACCCACGCTTGGCACACGGCAAGGGCTCTCAAGACTTTCCGACATCGAATGCCGGAAATGGATATCCAGGCGGCCGGAGTCTGGGACAAATATTGGAACCACGGCTACTGGTGGTTGACACGCGAAGGCCGGAAAACTTGGTTCTTCGAAGCCACCAAGAACGTCGCCAATGTGTTCGAACACACGCTGGACTAAGTGTTCCTTGATAAGGTGGAGTGGTGACTGCACAAGAAATCATGTCGTTCATCACCGGGATCGGGCTCGTGCCGGTGGTAAGAACTTCCACCGCCGAAGCCGCCCTCCTCTCGATCGAGGCGATCTACAACGGCGGCGTCCGCGCGGCTGAAATTACGATGACCGTGCCCGGCGCCATCAAGGCCTTGGAAAAGCTAGCTGACAAGTTCGGCGACAAGCTGATGCTGGGTGCCGGCACCGTGCTCGATCCCGAGACGGCGCGCGCCTGCATGCTCGCCGGGGCACAGTTCTTCGTCACCCCGACCCTGAAGCAATCGACCATCGAGATGGCCAAGCGCTACTCCAAAGTCATCTGCGCCGGCGCCCTGACGCCGACCGAGGTCTTGACCGCCTGGGAAGCCGGTGCCGACGTCGTGAAGGTTTTCCCGGCAAATGCCGTGGGTGGGCCCAAGTACATCAAGGCTCTGAAGGGACCGCTGCCCCAGGTTCAGATGATCCCGACCGGCGGCGTCAACATGGAAACCGCCGGGGAATTCCTCAAGGCCGGCGCGTGCGCCGTGGCCGTGGGCGGCGAACTGGTGGACCCCAAGCTGATCAAGGAGGGACGCTACGACGAGATGACCGTCCGTGCCCAGCAGTACCTTGAAGTGATCGCCAAGGCGCGTGCGGAGATGGCTGCTTGAGCACGGATTTGATCCGGCACAACCCGGAATCCGGACGTTTCGAGGCGGGCGTGGAATCCAATCCCGCCCACTTGGACTACCGCATGTCCGACGGCGTCGTCCAGATATTCCACACCGAGGTGCCCGCCGAGTACCAAGGCCAGGGGTTGGCTGGCAAGCTCGCCACCGCCGCGCTGGTCTGGGCGCGCGGCGCGGGATTCCAAGTGCACCCCACGTGCTCCTACGTAACCGGTTTCATCGCCAAGCGCCCGGAATATTCCGATCTTTTGGCTTAGCGGCTGCAAATTTTCGATAGTATAGGGGGTGACATGCGTCACCCCTTTTCCATTCTTACCCTCCTGATCACCTCGGTCGCCGTCTGCGCGGCGCAGAACCACGACCTCGGCTACGACAACACGCCCTCTTACCCCGGCTCCAAGTGGCGGGTCCACGATTCCAGCCGCCCCCGCCCCGAAATGGTCACGCCCGGAAGCTGCAACGGCCCTTCCGCGAAGCCGCCCGCCGATGCCGACGTCATCTTCGACGGCAAGAACACCTCCAAGCTGGTCACGATCCAGAAGGGCCAGGCCGGTCCGGTTAGCTGGAAGGTCGAGAACGGCTACATGGAGGTAATCCCCCGCATGGGCGGTGTCACCACCAAGGAATCTTTCGGCGACATGCAATTGCACGTGGAATGGGCTTCGCCGTCGGTGATCCAGGGCACCAGCCAGAACCGGGGCAACAGCGGCATCATGATCATGGGCCAGTACGAGGTGCAGGTACTGGATTCCTACGACAACCCGACCTATGCCGACGGCCAGGCCGCCTCCATCTACGGCCAATACCCGCCGATCGTCAACGCCTCCTGCAAGCCGGGCGAATGGCAAGCCTATGACATCTTCTTCGAAGCACCCAAGTTCGAGGGCGACAAGCTGGTGAAGCCCGCCTATGTCACCGTCGTCCACAACGGCATTCTGGTCCAGAACCATGAACAGATTCTGGGCACCACGCCGCACGCCTCCGTTGGAACCTACAAGGCGCACGGCGAGCTTCCCCTCGAACTGCAGAACCACAATACTTCGGTCCGGTACCGCAGCCTCTGGATCCGCCGCCTGAAGCCCCGCAACAGCTAGGGCTTCTTGTTGAACTGCCCGTAAAGCAGGTCTTCGACGAACTCGACGCACTTGAACTCCATCAGCCGAGCGTTCTTTTCCACGTGCCGGTAGAGCGGCATGCGGATCTTCCAAGGGCGTGAAAAGATCTTGGGATCTTCGATTGTGGCCTCGTAGTCGAGCCGGTCGGGCCCGGCGGGGGTGAATCGCTCGACCACGTGCAGGGCGTCGCTGTGGAAATCGCCCGCACGGTCAAACCAAGTGCGTTCGTCGAGGCCCGTGACGTCGATTACCAGGGTGTCGCCGTCCCAACGGCCGACCGACTGGCCCATCCAGCTGTCAATCGGGGCCGGGCCGGGGTCCTTCAGGAAGATGTTGCGGACCGCACCCGCGAACTGGTATGCGAAGAAGATCGCCTTCTCGCTGTGGAGGATCTGGAACGGGTACGGCATGTAGTTGGCGCGCGGGATGCCGGGGAGGTAGCAGCGGATTTCGGGGTCGAGTGCGAGCCGGTTCGCGAAATTGGCGTCGCGTTTTGCCTTCGCCTCGGGCAGGTAGGGGATAGCGCCGCCCTCCACGACGCCGGTACCGCCCGGTTCGGCGGCGATGGTCCCCAAGGCGATCGCGCCTGGCGCGGATGAGAATGCGGCGCGGGATGAATGTTCGGTCAAATCCCAGTTGGCGGTGTTCATGGCCTGCCAAATGCCGTTTAGGTCGGGCTTGCCTCCCGGGCCGCGGGGTGCCTTGTAGGGCGTTTGCGCGGTTGCTGCCTGGATTATCAGCGGGAGGAGTAGGACGGGGATTGATCGATTCATGCGGCCTTGAAAATTGTGGCAGACAGATTGTTTCAGACCTCGACGAGGGAGTCAAGCGGACTCCCTCAGCCTAGTGGGGTTTGGGAATCGGCCCTTCCGGACCGTGGACCGCATTGGAATACTCGAACTGCACCGGAACTTTGCCGTTGCCGTTCGTCAGGGGCACCTCCTGGAAGACCTGGGAGAGGGAAGTGGCCTCGGAAATGGGGAAGTCGCCGATCTCCTCGCCTTGCCTGGAGGTCCAGCCGATCAGCTTCACGTTGCCGGTGTGGTTCCCCTCTTCGACATCCGGATCGGTGCGGGCTTCATTCAGCTCGTGGTAGAAGGTACCGACCACGTTCTTCCATGGGGCGTCGAAGGCCGGAATGCCGTTGTGGGTGCCGTCGGGCCGCCGTTCGGAATAGACGCCGACGGCGTAGTAGACCAGATGGCCGCCAAGGCGGACGGAGCCATGGTAGCCGCCCAGGCCGGTTGTTGAGTCGCCCGCGTCGTCCTTCGGAATTGCCTTGTCGTGGGTGGCATGTTCCGATTCGAACGCGGCGGCGATGTGTCCGGTGCTGGTGCCCGGGTTGTCGTTGAGAATCGTACCCTGGGGCAGAATCAGATTGAAGACGGTACTGGAGAAATCCGGGGTCTTCAATTTTCCGGCGGTGAAGAGGCGGGTGATGAGATCCTCCGCGTCGCCCTGCGAGACCACTGCGGGCTTGGTTCCGACCATGAACTCGGAACCCAGTTGTTTGCTGGTTACGGCTCCGTGGAAATACTGCTGGATGACGTTGTTCAGATTGCGGTCGCCCATAGCCGCCGCAAGGGCCGCGTTGATGTTGGTGACGTCGCTGGGATTCCAGGAGGCCTGGCCCCCGACGAAGAAGTTGTGGAAGAGGAGGTCCTGGATGGTGTGGCCCCCGTGGAAGATCAGGTCGTGCGCCTTGGTGGCGTGCAGGCCGGGGGCCAGCGCCGAGGGGATCGCGACGGCCCGGGCCTTCGCCCTGGTTTCGGCGGGGGTCTTGTGGCCCGCCGCGAGTCTCATGATGTGCATGCGCCGTGTTGGATTGGTGCTCATTTTCAGGCCTCCGTTCGATATGGCTCTACCAGTACAATTTCAAAGCCATTTGCATCTGCCGCGCGGCGTTGGATTGTCCGGTGACGACGCCGAACGAATTGCTGTTGATGTTCCCGTTCGGGTTTCCGAAGACAACACGGTTCAGCAGGTTGAAGGCTTCGGCCCGGAAATCGAGGTGGAAGCGCTCGGTCAGGGTGAAGGTCTTGCCGAGGCTCAGGTTCTCGTTGAGGTTCGGGAATGCCCGCACCTTGGGATTGAACCGGGTCTCGTTGCCGAGCACGCCCACGGGTTGGGCCGGGAATGCGGCCGGGTTGTAGAAAAGGCCCGCGTTGGGGTCGAAGCCGCCGGAGGGAGTCGAAGCGCGCCAGCCGTCGTACGAGGTGATGTAGGCGGAATTGCGTCCGTTGAAGATCGGAAGTGGCGCGTTGCGGGTCACCGACAGGGGGAAGCCGCTCGAATAGATTTGGACGCCGCTCAAGCGCCAACCGCCCAGCATCCGCCCGGTGAAACCTTTGGAAAGCCAGCGCTTGCCGGGTCCGAAGGGCAGCTCGTAGAGGGTGTTCATCTTGGCGACGTGGGTCTGGTCGAACGCGCCGATGGATTTTTCCAGCTTGCGGTTGCCGTTGTCGGCGGCGAAACCGGCGTTGGCGTAGTAGCTGTCGGAATCGGTGAGGATCTTGGAGAAAACGTAGCTCCACTGGAACGTCAGTCCGGAGGCTTGGCGGCGTTCCAGCTTCAGGATCGCGGCGTTGTAGGTGGAGTGGCCGCCCTTGTCGCCGCCTCCCTGGCTGGTGTCCACAGTCAGATACTGCGGGAAGGGGCGGAGCGCCTGGGCCACCGTGGAGGTGCGCTGCACATTGGAATTGGTGAAGTTGGCGTAGGGAATGGGAATCCCCGCGTTTACGGCCGCCGCCGACGTGATGCTGGAATTCAGCAGCGTGATGGCCTGTGCGGCACCGTATTTGGAGATCAGCCCGTTTACGGTCGACATGGGCACTTGGTTGACGTTGAGCAGGCCGGATTGCAGGTGGTTGCCGCCGGTTCCGTTGTAGGTGGCCTCCAGAACCATCTTGCTGGAAATCTGGCGCTGGACGGAGAGGGTCCAATAGTCGATCTCCGGCGCGCGGGTGGCGTTGTTGCCCTGCCACCAATCGACGTTGCCGTTGTTGGAGAAGGCGGGGTTGATCTGGGGCGGCAGCGGGTAGGCGGGTAGGCCCTGGTCCCACTGGAAGGCCGGGGTGATGCCTTGGTTGGGCGAAGTGAAGCTGTATTGGCCTATGAAGCCGGAGTAGTGGGAGGTGCTGGCGACGACGGTGACGCGGCTGAAGGTCCGGCCAACGCCCGCGCGGATGGTGGTCTTGCTGTCAAGCGAGTAGGCGGCGCCGAGGCGCGGTCCGATGGCACCGTACCAGCCCGGGATCAGGCTGCGGGTTCCGCTGCGTCCGGCTCCCTGGCCTGCGAAGATCACCGCGCCGGGGTAGTTGTTGACGGCGGGGTTGGGGGTGGTGGGGGAGAAATCGGAATACTGGTCGTTCAAGGAGACCGGGGGACGGGTGAATTCGAAACGAAGGCCGAGGTTCAGCACCAGCTTCTTGCTTACGCGCCAGTCATCCTGCGCGTACATGCCGTGGTAGCCGTAGGTTTGCGGCAGGTAACGGACGGTTTCCGTGGCACCACTGTCGGCCTGGCCAAGGAGGAACGACGCGAACGAACTGCCGCTGGTGCCCGCGGTGACGCCGGGAACGGCGGTTTCGAGGAAGCTGAACGTGGCCTGTCCGGCAATGTTCTGCTGGCCGAAGCCGTTGGCGCGCTGGCTTTCGAAATCGTAGCCGAACTTCAGGGTGTGCGCTCCGCGGACGTAGCTGAGATCGTTCTTGATCGACCACATGGGCTGCTCGGTGCCGTTGTCGGCCGCGCCGCCCCAACCGGTGAAGTCGCTGAAGGAGATGCTGGGAAAGTTCACGGTGCAATCGACGGCGTTCTTGATGCAGACTTTGCCCTTCCAGGGGCCGCCGACGTTGGGTGAGAAGCTATCCTTGGCGAACTTGTTGCCGCCGATGGCGAAGTGGTTCAGGATGCGGGGGGAGATAGTCCAGTCGTAGCTGAGCCGGTAAGCGGCGGCGTCGAAAATGGTGATTTGGCCGTTCCAAAGCGGAATGGGGAGGCCTGTCGGACCGCTTGCCCCCGGGCCGCTGTTGTAGGCGGTGCGGTTGTAGAAGAAAGCCAAGTGGTGGTTGTTTCCGAAACTTTGGTCGATCTTGAGGCTGCCCTTGTCGGTGGGGGAGACGGTTACGCCGCTGGAGGTTGCGTAGTTGTTGCGGACGTAGGCCGAGGTGCCGGGGACCAGACCGGGGCGGTTCGGCGTGACGGCCTGACCGTAGGGCAGGATGCTCAAGCTGGTGGCGCTGAACCGCGACTGGGGGATCTGGTTGTTGGCGAAGGCCGTGCGGACGAACGCGCCATTGACGGTGGTGGTGCTGCCGGGATCGTAAATCGGGATTTGCTTGTTGCTGGAATTCACCCAGTTGCTGAAATCGCCCTTGTACATTTCTGGGACAGGCACGCTGGAAATACCCCCGTTGGCTCCCACGCGGTTCCGGAAACCCTCATAGTTGGCGAAGAAGAAGGTTTTGTTCCGTCCGTTGTAGAGTTTGGGAATCCAGACCGGGCCGCCGAAGGAGACGCCGAAATCGTTCTGCTTGTAAATGGAACGAGTGGCCGCGAAGAAATTGCGGGCGTCCAGGACCTGGTTGCGCAGAAAGTCGTAGGCCGTGCCGTGGAACTGGTTGGTGCCGGATTTCGAGACGAAGGTGATCACGCCGCCGCCGCCCTGGCCGAACTCGGCCTTGAAGCCGTTGGTATCGACTGCGAATTCCGTCAGCGACTCGACCGACGGTGTGATGTAGGCGGTTTCGTTCGTATCGCCGGAGCGGTTGGTGTTGACGGGAAGGCCATCGAGGGTGGCGCTCCAGGACGCGGCCTGGCCACCGCCCAGCGACACGGCGTTGCCCGAACCCTTGGCTTCGGGAATGATCGAGACAAGGTCGAAGGCACTGCGGAGGGCTCCACCAACCACCAATGGCAGTTGGTCGACCATGCGGTTCTCGACCGACGTGGAGACTTTGGCATCCTCGGTCTGCATTTGGACGGCTTGGGCTTCCACCAGGACGGAGTCGGAAACTTGGCCCAGTTCGAGCTTGGCGTCCACGCGGACGGTCTTCGATGCGGTGAGTGTGATGCTGCTGACAACGAAACGTTTGAATCCGGGAGCGCTGATTTCCACACGGTAGGTGCCCGGCGCGAGGTTCGCCGCGTTGTATTCCCCGGTGCC
>CAITMP010000483.1 GCA_903893525.1 uncultured Acidobacteriia bacterium
CCAGATCAGAAACAGAACCACCATGACGGTGGTAATTTGCATGATCCGGAGCGCCTTACCGCTGGATTCATGCATGCCCTTGGTGTTTTCCCACCAGAAGTATATGGTTACGAGCACGCCGAAACCGGCAGAAAACCAGTCGGGCTGGATCGCGTACTTCACGTGAGTCATGACTAGAATCTCGTTCAGCAGCCCTGCGAGATACTGGCCGGCGCTAACCACGCTAATGGGGCCGGTGAGGATGTAGTCAAACAGCAGGGACGATACCGAGATGCGGGCCATGAATGGTCCCATCGCGTCCCGGACCACCACGTAAACGCCGCCACGCACGAACATCGACGAGCCTTCGAGATAGACGGACCGGACGGCGAAGCTGAACAACATGACCGCCAGCACAAACCACGGCGCGCTGGGGCCAACAGCTTTTTCGGCGATACCTCCGGCGTAGAAGGCCGAGGACGCCAAGTCGCTCAAAACAATCGATGCCGCTCTCCAAAAAGAAATGAATGCCAAGGCGACCGTGGTTGCGACTACAACCTTGGCGCCCGTACGGACGTTTGTTTCAGGTGTCAAAAACGCTCCAGATTTCCTTTTGCCGCCGAATACCTTTGGGGGCTGGCCGGTCCATTAGGGCCGATGAATTCCATTTAGCGTAGCATGCGCGCTAGTGGAAATCCGCTACTTTTTGGAAGCTGCGATCGCCGTTACGGCTTCCCAGAAAAACTGGACGTGCTTGTAGACTGCTTCATCCAGAATCCGCTCCTGGTCGCTGTGGGCTCCAAATCCCTTGGGCGCATCCTCCAGATCGGTCATGGCACCCACGCCGTAGCATTGGATGCCCTTGGATCGCAGGAAGGCCATGTCTGTCGCGCCAGTAGCCATCATGGGCAGTGTTGTCGCCCCGTACACCTTTTTATAGGCTGCCTCGATGGAATGGAATGCATCAGTGTCGATCCTGGACGGCGCAGCGCCCGGGCGCTGGTTGCGGGTGTTCGCCACGACCTCGACGGCGGGATCGTTGATTACCTTGCGCATCATGTCGAGGAATGCGGGCATGTCCTCGTCCGGGAGCGCGCGGATGTCGAGTGTTGCGATGGCTTCCGAAGGGATGACGTTGACTTGGAATCCGCCCTGGACGATGTTGGGGGATATGGAAGTGTGGAGCGTTGAATAGGCGCCGGGGTCGTTGTCCGCCAGATATTCGCGCACTGCGGCGGATTTGGCGGGGTCAAACAGAGCCTTGTAGCGTGCGGCGTCCTCCGGGCTGCTGATTGTCGCCAGTTTTTCAAAGTAGTACCGGGTGGTGTCGTTGAAGCGCATGGGCGGGTCCCACATCGCTACCTTGTCAATGGCGCGCGATAGGTGTACCAATGCGTTCGTGCGCAATGGACGGGAGCCGTGGCCGGATGGACCATGCGCGACCAGCGTCGCACCGCGGGGCTGCTTCTCAGTGGTCTGAATGAGTGCGTACTGCACTTTGCCGTCCTTGCGGCGCACCCCGCCTCCCTCGGCGATGGCAATCTCGGCGTCAATCTTGTCAAAATGCTCTGTGACTACATAGTCGATACCGGGTCCGGTCGAGGCCTCTTCTCCTGCTTCCGACAGGAAGATGACGTCGCGGTCGAGCGGGACGTGGTTCCGCTTCAGCATCACCATCGTCATCATGGCGGCCATCAGATTCGGCTTGTCGTCCAACGTGCCGCGGCCGTAGACCCAGCCGCCGTCCCGAGTCGCCGAGAACGGGGGGAATTTCCACTTGGACTCGTCCACTTTCACCGTGTCGCTGTGCCCGATGATCAGTAGTGGCCGCTTGGAGCCGTTGCCCTTGATGCGGGCGATGATGTTGGCACGCGCGGGATCCTTGGCGACGACAGTGTAAGTGATGCCCTCGGCGTCGAAAACCTTCTTGATATAGTCCACAACCCGGGTCTCGTTGCCGGGGGGATCCGTTGAGTCAATCCGCACGAGCCCTTGGAACTGGGTCATGGCTTCCGGGCCGATTTTGCTCCAATCCGGGGTCTGCGCCGATGCGGCAAGGGCTGCCGAGAGAAGAAGGAGGACGCGTGGCAACTTGCGTGTCATCGCATTAGTCTAGCGCGTTAAGCTGGGACTTGGCCACGTCCAATCCACCAAGATCCATATTGGTTTCCGCCGGTGAGGCGTCGGGCGACTACTACGCCGGACAGCTTGTCGCCAGGCTGCGCCAACAGTGGCCCGACTGCCGGTTTTTCGGCTGTGCGGGGCCGAATTTGCGCGCCGAGGGTGCCGAGCCGGTCATTCGGACCGAGGATTTGGCCGTCGTCGGGTTGGTGGAGGTAGTGGAGCACCTGCCGCGAATTTATGGCCGCTTTCGGGAGCTGGTGCGCGCAGCCGAAACCTCGAAGCCGGATTTGGCTATCCTGACCGATTCCCCGGACTTCAACTTCCGCGTCGCCAACAAAATGAAGGCGTTGGGCGTGCCTGTCGTCTACTTGGTTGCACCCCAGGTTTGGGCGTGGCGGCAGGGAAGGGTCAAGACCATGCGGCGCACCATCGACCGGCTGCTCTGTATTTTTCCGTTCGAAGAAGCCTTCTTTAGGAAGCACGGTATGTCGGTGGCCTATATCGGGCATCCACTCGCGTCCCGGGTGCGACCATCCATGTCGCGGGAGGAATTTTTCGCGAAACACAACCTCCCCCTCGACCGTCCATTGGTTGCAGTACTTCCGGGAAGCCGGGGCGGGGAAGTGCGGCGGCATTTGCCGGAGTTGAAGCGGGCTGCGGAACTTCTTTCGCGTGATCGGCAGTTGTCGTTCATTCTGCCGGCGGCGGCCACACTCGGAGCCGCCATGTTTGAAGATCCGTTGAGGGGTAGTCCAATCCGGGCCATCGAGGGCGAAGCTTGGGATGCCATGGCCCACTGCGATGTGGCATTGGCTGCCAGCGGGACGGTTACCATGGAGGCCGCAATCCTGGGTACGCCGATGGTGACTTTCTATAAGGTGACCGGTGTCAGTTGGGCGATTGGCAAGCTGTTGGTGGATGTGCCTTTCTTCTCGATGGTGAACCTGATCGCCGAGCGGAAGGTTGCCGCCGAGTTGATGCAGGATGCGATGACCGGTGAGCGGATCGCGGCGGAAGCCGGCTTGTTGCTGGATGGCGGTGCGGCACGCGGGACCATGAAGGAAGAATTGGCCCGTGTTGTGGGTCTGTTGCGGTCGGAGGGTGATCCGATCGACCGTGCGGCCCATGAGGTTGTTCGAGTGCTGGAGGGTTGGAAACGATGAGATTGCGATTCTTTGCATTGCTGCTGTTGTCGGGGAGCCTGTATGGACAGGACGATCGGCGGTCGAGAATTGATGTCGAGAGTTATGTCATCGACGCGCAGGTCAATCCTGACACGCAGTCGGTTTCGGCGCGTGCGACGGTGAAATTCACGCCCCTCGACGACGCCGTCTCGTCGGCCACGTTCGATCTCAACAATAACCTCAATATCTCGAAGATTGTCGATTCCAACGGACAGGTGTTGACGGGTACGCGCAACCAGCAGGAGCATAGTGTCCGGCTGGCTTTTGGGTCGCCTCTGCAGAAGGGCCAGTCCGTCAGCGTCACGTTTACTTATGATGGTCGGCTGACCGGCAGCGAGGAATCCCCCATCTACGGGATCAAGTTCGCGTCCATCCAGCCGGATTTTGCCTTCCTTTTATACCCTTCGCGATGGTTTCCGGTTTCGGGCTACTCGTCGGACCGGTTCACGGCGAAGCTGAATATCACGGTTCCCGCCGGATACCAAGTCGTTGGTCCCGGTGGCTTGTCCTTTGGTTCCGGCCCTGTTTTCACGTTTGAGTTCAACAAGCCGTCATTTCCTGGGGACATCGCGGTTGTGAAGGGCGCACCGGTCAAGAATTCGACCGATGGTCTGACGACGTCGGTCTTTTTCAGGGGTAATGAGGCCGCGTTCGCCAATGCTTATGGTGCTTCCACGGCCCAGATCGTAAACCACTTTACGGGAATCTTTGGAATCGCCCCATATGCAAATCTCACAGTGGTGGAGACAGTGGACGGCGCTCCGAACGGCTATGCGGGTGCCGGGGTTGTCTTCCTTTCACCCCGTGCGATCTCCAAGGACGTGAACAGCAACGTTCTGGCGAACCAAATTTCCAGACAGTGGTGGCAGATTGCGACGTCGCCGGTGAACCGGAACCATTTGTGGCTGGAAAACGGCATGGCGTTGTACTCGGAGGCTCTCTGGCAGGAGAAGGAAAAGGGTGCCGCCGCCCTGGAGCAGCGGATGAAGGACGCGGCGATTACAGCCCTGACCGTGGACAATGTGCCATTGATCCAAACTTCGCGGTTGGAGGACTACTCGCCGGAGTACTGGGCTCTCAGCGCGAGCAAGGGCGCGGTGGTCATGCACATGCTTCGCAGCACCATGACGGACGAGAAGTTCTTCAAGGGCGTGAAGCTGTTCATGGAACAGAAGAACTGGCAGTCGGCGACCACGGAGGATTTCCGGAAGGCTTGCGAAACCGCCATGGGCGAGGAATTACAGTACTTCTTCCTGCAATGGGTTTCGTCGAACAGTGCCCCGGAGTTCAAGCTGGAGTACACCATCTTCCGCACCACCAAGGGATTCCGTGTCCAGGGCAAGATCAGCCAGGATTTGGATACCTTCCGGATGCCGGTGGATTTGCGGATCGAGACCGAAGGCAATCCCGAGGAGAAACGGGTCGAGGTGATGGGCACCTCTTCCGAATTCTCCGTGGATACTTTCGGCAAGCCGAAGAAAGTCTTGATCGACCCTGCGAACAAGGTGTTGCGGATGAGTCCACAGGTGCGCGTGGACGTGGCGATTCGACGTGGAGAACAGTTTGCGCAGGTGAGTGAATTTGCGGACGCGCTGCGGGAGTACCAGAAGGCGCTCGATACCCAGCGCAACAGCTCAATGGCGCACTACCGTGTTGCTGAGATCTTTTTCCTGCAGCACAACTACCAGTCTGCAGCCAATGAGTTCCGCGAAGTCCTGAACGGTGACCTGCTCCCCAAGTGGACCGAAGTCTGGACCCACATCTATTTGGGCAAGGTATTCGATATCACCGGTCAACGGGAACGAGCCGTGAACGAGTATACGCAGGCCCAACGCACCCGCGACAACACCCAGGGTGCGCAGGACGAAGTTTCCAAATATCTGCGTCAACCCTACAAGGAAGCGAGCCGGGAAGCGATCTAGTCAGGACCTTGTCCTCCGGCCCGCCCCGTCAGGTTGATGGGCCGTTATCTGGCGAATTGGATGGCGGCGAAGATGCCACCAACCAGTACAACCGAAACGGTCCCGATGAAAAGGTACTTCATCATACGTTCCTTCGGGGACGCTTCGGCTTGGTCGTTTTGCTTCAATTGTTCGTCGAGACTGTCAAACATGGGCTACCTCCACGAGACTCCCGGTTGGGAGAAGGGGCCTATTACCCCTCGGTTGGAACTATACACCTTCGAGCAGCCAAAGGGAAGCCCTTCATCGAAAATTTTATTCGGGGCGTATGTGTGGGAGGGACGAACCGGCAGGCGGAGGAGGTGCCTGCCGGTTCTTTTCGGTTCACATTGCCGATCCGTGGTCGCCCAGAGCTTCAAAGTGGGTCGTTCTCCATTCCCGGACCGTGTCGGATGTGTTGTTTGGTGTGTCCCGTCTTCTAATAGGCAATGCGTAATCCGGGTCCAAAAAAGACCACGCTCCGCATAATTATTTTCGTCAGGTCTGGCCCTCCGCCACCGATGCCAGTTCCCGGCGCATCCATGCGCCTGCCAACTGCAGGTCGCGCTTCACGCTGGATAGGCTGCGGCCGGTCGCCACTGCCACTTCTTCAAGCGCCAATCCGCCGAAATGGCGGAGTTCCATGATGCGGGCTTTTTGGGCATCAAATACCGCAAGTCGGTCCAGTGCTTGGTGCACGGCGATGACCTCCTCCGATTGCCTGTAGCTGTCCGCAATGGCTGGGTCGAGAGTCTCGCGTTGCCCTGCCGCCCGTTTTGCCGCCAACCGCTTGCGGGCGAAATCGACGAGGATTTGACGCATGATCTGCGCCGCGACGCCGAAGAAGTGTACCCGGCTTTCGAAGGTTGGGGCACTTTGGTCCATCAGGCGAATATAGGCCTCATTGATGAGGGCTGTAGGCTGGAGGGTATGGTCGTGGCGTTCGCGGCGCAGGTAGGCCGCTGCAACGCGGCGCAACTCATGCTGAACGATGGGCATGATCCTGTCCATCGCAGCTTTGTCACCCGCCTGCCAGTCCCCCAGCATGCGGGTGATATCAACTTGCGGATCCTGTGCCAACTAGGTAGTTTACTTGGTCGCTGTCTTCTCAACCGGCAATGCGATGGTGTGGTTCGCGGGGTCACCCATGGCAGGAGCCTTGATCTGCTCCTTGGTGGGAATCGCCGACGTATCCCAGCCACCGCCGAGCGCCAGAATCAGGTTGACCGCTGCCGTCATCCGGCGCTGCAGCAATGTCACCGCGTTGCGTTCGTTGGTCAACGTGAGCGTCTGGGTGGTGATCACGTTGAGGTACGAGTCCGTACCAGCCTTGTAGCGCTCCGTTTCAAGCAGCAGGGACTGCTCGGATGCTGCTACCGCCTTGGCCTGCTGGTCGGCTTCCAAGGCCAATACGCGCAGTGTGGATAGGTTGTCCTCCACCTGTTGGAATGCTGTCAGCACCAACTGCCTGTAGACACTTACGGAAGCGTCGTAGGCTGCCAGGACTTGCAGCATCTGGGCGTCACGACGACCGAAATCAAACAAGGTCTGATTCGCGGAGGGGCCCGCGGACCAGACACGGCTGGCCCAAGTTAGCAGGTTCTGGAGGTTTGGGCTGGTGAGGCCTGTTGTGGCGGAGAGTGTGATGGTGGGGTAGAAGGCTACCTTCTGGAGACCGATGTTCAGGTTGGCGATGGCGATCAACCGCTCCTGCGCGGCGATGTCGGGACGCCTCTCCAGCAGCTTCGATGGGATCGCTACGGGGATCTGCGGTGGAATGGCGTTGATCCTGCCGCGCGCAATTGAAAGCTCCGCTGGAGGCCGTCCGGTCAGTACCGCAATGGCATGTTCGAGCTGGTTGCGGTTCACCGCGAGGTCAGTGGCCTGGGCCTGTGCCGTGTAGAGCTGCGCCTGGGCCAACGTGACGTCGACCTTCGAGGCGACGCCGCCATTGAAGCGGTTCATCGTCAGCGTGAGGAACTTCTCATACGCCGCGATGGTGTCCTTCAACAGGCTCAACTGCATGTCCGAGGCCAGCAGGTTGAAATAGTCCACTGCAAGCGTGCCTTGGATGCTCAACCGCGAGTTCTCGATGTCGGCGGCGAAAACCTGCGCGTTGGTCTGGGCACTCTCGTTGACCATGCGGATCCGACCCCAGACGTCGGCTTCCCAAGTGGCCCCGAAGGGTGTGGAGAATGTGGACGAAAATCCCCGTCCGCCCGCCCCGCTGCCGCGGACGGCTTGGTTGATCGAGGGCGTCGCGGTTACTGTCGGATAGAATCCTGCGTGGCTGGCGATGGCCGCCGCGCGGGCCTGGCGGAATTGCGCCTCGATTTGCTGGACATTGAAGTTGCCGGTCGCCACCAACTCCTCCAGCTGGTTGAGCTGGGGATCGTTGAAGACTTCCCACCACTTGCCCTTCAACTGTTCGTCGCTTGGGGCTGCGGTTTTCCACTCGTCGCTGCCCACCAGTTCCTTGAAGGTTGGCGCAGGGGGAATGACCGGTTTCTGGTATTCGCGGCCCACATAGCAGGCCGAGCAAAGGAGAAAGGAGGAAACTGCTAGTGCGACGCGCCTCATCATGTTGTTTTCGGGGTACTTCACGCTAGTCGGCGCTCTCGGCCAAGCCGCCGGGGATCAGGAATCCGGGACGGTTGCTGGGACGGGCGGGCGTGTGGCTCTTTCTAGTAAATCGCATACGCAACCGGTCGAGCACAAGGTAAATGACCGGGGTGGTGAACAGTGTCAGCATTTGGCTCACGATGAGGCCGCCGACGATCGCAATGCCGAGCGGACGCCTCAGTTCGGCACCGGTACCTGTGCCGAGTGCCAGAGGCAGACCGCCGAGCAGCGCGCACAAGGTGGTCATGACGATCGGACGGAAGCGCAGCAAGCATGCCTCGTAGATTGCGTCATGCGAATTCATGCCCATGTTTCGCTCGGCTGCGAGCGCGAAGTCGATCATCATGATCGCGTTCTTTTTTACGATTCCGATCAGCAGGATGATCGCGATCAACGCGATGATGGTCAGTTCCGTACGGAAGAGGACCAAGGCGATCAGCGCGCCAACACCGGCCGACGGTAGGGTGGAAATGATCGTGATCGGATGCACCAAGCTTTCATACAGCATGCCGAGGACGATGTAGACCGCGAACAGCGCGGTCATAATCAGGATTGGTTGGCTGGAGAGCGAATCCTGGTAGGCTTGCGCCGTGCCCGCGAACTTGCCGGTGATGCTGGTGGGAAGGCCCATTTCGATTTCGGCCTTGTGGATTGCGAGAACTGCGTCGCTGAGCGCCATTCCTTCCACTAGGTTGAAGGAAATTGTGGTTGCTGGGAATTGGCCCTGGTGGGGCAGCGAGAGCGGGGTGATTCCTTCCTTCCATGTCGCAAAGGACGAAATCGGCACTTCGATGCCGCGCGGCGTTTGGACGTAAACCTTTTGCAGGATCTCGGGGCTGGACCACCACTTCTGCTCCAGTGCTAGGACCACGTGGTACTGGTTGATCGACTTGTAGATGGTGGAAACCTGCCGCTGCCCGAAGGAGCTGTAGAGCGCCGTGTCAACCGCTTGGGCCGTCAGGCCGAGGCGCGATGCGGTGTCGCGGTCGATTTTCACGTACTCGGACAAGCCTGAATTTTGTTGGTCGGAACTGACATCGGTGATGCCGTCCAGCTGCTGGAGTCGGCGCATGACCTTCGGGCCCCATTCGGCAAGCAGCGCCAGTTCCTGCGCCTGCAGTGTGTACTGGTATTGGGCGTTGGACATGCGGCCACCAATGCGGAAGTCCTGGGCCGACTGCATGAAGAGATTTGCGCCCGACATGCCTGTCGCCTTGCGGCGTATTCGCGCGATGACTTCGTCCGCCGTGGATTTTCGTTCGCCCAGTGGCTTCAACTGGCAGAACAGCATGGCGCTGTTGCCACCGCCGCCGCCGCGTCCGCCGCCACCGCCGATCGACGCGTCCACCGAATCGACATCCGGGTCCGCACGCACTATGGCCTCGAAGTAGCGGGTTTTCTCAGCCAAGGCCGCGAATGAAATGTGCTGCTGGCCCTGCACGTTGCCGTAAATACGACCCGTGTCCTGCTGCGGGAAGAAGCCCTTCGGCACCTTGATGTACAGGTAGACGTTGACGCCGATTGTCAGTGCCATCACCAGCATCGTCATCGCGGGATGCTTCAGCACGACACGGAGGGCTTCGGCGTAGGTCGAGAGAATCCACTGGAACATCCGCTCGGTCGCCATGTACAGCCGCCCGTGCGAGTGCTTCACCTTGAGCAACCGGGAGCACATCATCGGGGTCAGGGTGAGCGATACGACGAGCGAAATGATGATGGCGACGGTTAGTACGACTGCGAACTCGCGGAACAACCGTCCCACGATGCCGCCCATCATCAGGATCGGGATGAACACCGCGATTAGGGAGACGCTCATGGAGACAACCGTGAAACCGATCTCGGCGGCGCCTTTGTATGAAGCCTCCATCGGGTCCATGCCGGCTTCAATGTAGCGGGTGATGTTCTCGATGACTACAATGGCGTCGTCGACCACGAAGCCCGTGGCAATCGTGAGCGCCATCAGTGACAAGTTGTCGAGGGTGTAGTTCAGCATGTACATGACGGCGTACGTGCTGACAAGAGAGACTGGAACCGCAATCGTGGGAATAAATGTCGCCCAACCATCCCGAAGAAATACGAACACAACGACGATGACGAGAAGAATAGAGATCACCATCGCATTTTGGGCCTCCGTGATCGAGGATCGGATGGTGTTGGTGCGGTCGTTGTCGATGTGGAGCTTGATGGTGGGCGGAAGGGAGGCTTGGAACTGGGGAAGAACTGCCCGGACGCGGTCGGCGGTCTCAATGATGTTCGCGTTCGGCTGCCGCGTGATCATGATCAGGACTGCGGGTTTGCCGTTCGCGAGACCTAGGTTTCGGACGTCCTCTACGGAATCAGTCACGCGGCCGAGGTCCGAGAGGCGGATCGGGGCCCCGTTGCGGTAGGTCACGACCAAGTTGGCATAGTCCTTGGCTTCGAGCAACTGGTCGGTGGTCTGCAGTTGCATCGAGACTAGGTCGTTGGAAATTTCACCCTTTGGTTTGTTGGCGTTGGCGCTGGTCAGGAATCCCGCAATTTGGTCCAAGCCGTAGTTGTATCGAGATACCGGTTGGGGATTCAATTCGACGCGGACGGCGGGCAGGGAACTGCCCGTGACTTGGACTTGTCCGACGCCCTTGACCTGTGCGAGCTTCTGAGCGAGAACCGACGAGGCCATATCGTACAGCTTCGGAATCGGTACCACCTCCGACTGCATGGAGATGATCAGGATTGGCTGGTCCGACGGGTTGACCTTCCTGTACCGCGGATTGGTGGGCAGGTTGGCGGGCAGGTTGCCTGTGGCCGCATTGAGCGCCGCTTGGACGTCGTGCGCGGCGGCGTTGATGTCGCGGTTCAGGTCGAATTGCAGAATAACGCTGGCGGAGCCGAGTGAACTGTTCGACGTCATCTCCGTTACGCCGGCGATGCGGGTCAACTGTTTTTCCAGCGGCGTGGCCACGGACGCGGCCATGACTTCGGGGCTGCCTCCGGGTAGGGAGGCACTCACGAAGATGGTCGGGAAGTCGACTTGCGGAATGGGCGACACCGGCAGCTGCGTGTAGGCGATGCCCCCGGCAAGGGTCATCGCGAACGTCATCAGCGTGGTGGCAACGGGCCGTTTGATGAAAGGCGTTGAAATGCTCATGTGCCCCCCTGGGTTCCTAGACTTCCTCGGAATACGCGGCTTCCGGGAGCAGCGTGTTGGTTTCGGGGGCTCCTTGGAGCCGTGCCATGAACCTAGCGATGCGACCGAACCATAGATAGATGACCGGCGTGGTGAAGAGCGTCAAAACTTGGCTTACCAGCAATCCGCCGATGATGGTGAGTCCCAGCGGCCTGCGCAATTCGGAGCCGACGCCCTGGCCAACCGCCAAGGGTACTGCGCCGAGCAATGCCGCCATGGTGGTCATCATGATGGGGCGGAAGCGCAGGAGGCAGGCTTGGTAAATCGCTTCCTGGGGAGGCTTGCCCTCGGTGCGCTCGGCTTCCAGCGCGAAATCGATCATCATGATGGCGTTCTTCATGACGATGCCGATCAGCAGGATGATGCCGATTAGAGCGATGACGTCCAAGTCCTGCTTGTACAGCAAGAGTGCCGCGATGGCTCCGACGCCGGCCGATGGGAGCGTCGAGAGAATCGTGATCGGGTGGATGTAGCTCTCGTAAAGCACGCCCAGTACGATGTACACGGTGACGATGGCGGCCAGAATGAGGATCGGCTCGCTGGCGAGCGATTTTTCGAATGCTGCGGCCGTGCCTTGGAACGTTGGCTCGATACTGGCCGGTACGCCAATTTCCTTAACCGCCTCGCGGATATGCTGGACAGCCGCACCCAGGGACGCGTTGGGTGCCAGATTGAACGAAATGGTTACCACCGGGAACTGGCC
>CAITMP010000484.1 GCA_903893525.1 uncultured Acidobacteriia bacterium
ATGCTTTATGTTTTATAAAGTTGGGGGCAATAGTTCCAACATGGGTACCCCCGGCCCACCACCAAAGGGGCTAAAATGGAAGGAACCCATGTCGCGCTCTTTCGTGTCCCGATCCGTAGCCTGCAGATCCGTCGCATCCCAATCCGTCGGAATCGCATTCGCCCTAGTGGTGGCGGGTTCCCTTGCGATGAATCCGGCTGCCAAAGGCCAGGAGCCCATCCGCGTCTCCGTGAACGAAGTAATCGTCCCGGTTACCGTGACCGACGAGAAGGGGCGGTTTGTCTCCAATCTGGAGAAGAGCGACTTCCACCTTTACGACGAGGGCAAGGAACAGAACATCGGATTCTTCAGCCATGCCCAGTCGCAGCCCATCGTGATCGGGTTCCTGCTCGACCAGAGCAACGGCATGAAGATCCACTGGGCCAAGTACCAAGAGGCGGCCACCGAACTGATCCTGAACCTGCTGCCAGGCGACAAGCGGTACAGCGGCTATCTGATTACGTATGGCAACGAGCCGGAACTGGTAGTGGATACCAACTCGGATTCCGAGAAGATGGTGCAGAAGCTTTCGAAAATGAAGCCGGGCGGTGGGTCGGCTCTGTTCGACGCCATCTATATGGCTTGCACCAGCCGCAAGACCGTCCAAGGCGAGCCTTACGAGCCGCGCCGTGTCATCGTGATCATCGGCGACGGCCATGACAACACCAGCAAGAAGAGCCTGAAGGAAGTGATCGAGGTTGCCCAGCGCAACTTGGTGACCATTTATGCCATGAGCACTGTATCGTTCGGCGCGCACACCGAATCCGAGGACGATCTGATCCAGCTGACCGAGCAGACCGGTGGCAAGGTGGAAACGCCTCTCAACAACATCTATAAGGACATTTCCGGTTATCTCTCCACGCCGTCCGATGCGGGGAACTACGCGATTTCCGTGGGTACGGGCGGATACACCGCGGAGATTTCAAGCGCCATCTTCCGTTCGATTGCGAATCTGTCAGGCGAAATCACTACGCAGTACGTAATGCGCTACACCCCCGACGTGGGCGAGAAGCGCGCCGACCGCCAGTTCCGCCGGATCAAGATTTCAGTGAATAATCTGCCGAATGTGACGCTGCGATACCGCGCCGGGTACTACCCGTTCGCGGTACCCCAGTAAACTGGCAAGGCACATCCCGACACACGTGTTGGGATGGAATCTAAAATTTCAGATGTGATGCGAGGTTCCGCCCCTGTTGTATACTGCAAGGTGTGATGAACCCGCGCCGCCTCATCCTTGGACTATTCCTAGCAGCCATCCCGTTGTCCGCCGCCGATCCGGTGGCTTGGGTGTCCGCTGGATTCCTGCAGATTCCTGCCTCCGCCGAGGTTGGAGCCATGTCTGCGGTGGCTGTTGACCGCCAGCATGGATTCATTTACGTCCTCCACCGCGGAGGCACGCCTTTGCTACAGTTTGACGCCAAGGGCAAATACCTCAACGGCTGGGGCCAAGGCCTGTTCAAGGTTCCGCACGGGTTGCGCGTCGATAAAGCCGGCAATCTCTGGATCACCGATAACGGTGCCCATACCGTTACTAAATTCTCTCCATCCGGCAAGGTCCTCCTCCCACTAACGGAAGTGAACGGGAAACCCCTGCGTTCCCCCGACGACCTTGTCCTTGCGTCCAACGGAGATCTCTACATCGCCGACAGCGGCAACGGTCGCATCGTGCACACCACCGCCGAAGGCAAGTTCATTTCGCAGTTTGGTGCCAAGGGCAAGGGGCCGGGCCAGTTCACCTTGGCCCATGGCCTGGCCATCGACCCGCAGGACCGCATCTATATCGCCGACCGCGGCAACAACAGGGTGGAAGCCTTCTCGCCAGCCGGTGACTTCCTCTCCGAGTGGAGCGGCTTCGGCAACCCCTTCTGCCTAATGGCGTGGAAAGGCGAGATTTTTGTCTCCGAGGGCGAGAGGCACCAAATCATCGAGCTTGGCCAAGATGGCAAAGTCATCCGCACGTGGGGGAATCCAGACCTGTTGAAGTTGCCGCACATGATGGACTACGGTGCCGACGGTACCTTTTTCGTGACCGAAGTGGACGGCAAGCGTGTCCAGATGTTCAAGACTGCGAAATAGTGTGATCGCCATGCGGACCAATCTTCTTCCGACATTCCTTTTCGCGCTCGCCGCTCCCTGTCTGGCCCAGGACCCGGGGCAACAACTGGACGATATCGAGAAAGCACACCTTCCCCTGCTCCAACCCAAGGCAGCCAAGTCCGCCGAGGCCGGTTCCGTAACGGCTGCGCTCCTACCCTCTCTGCCAAGGCGCGGTTCCATGGTGGACCAGGTCCCGGTGCGCAACTACATCGACCAGTTCATCTTTGCCCGCATGACACGCGACAAGGTGCCGCATGCGGGATTGGCCACCGACCAGGAGTTTGTGCGCCGGGCCTACCTCGACGCCACGGGACGCATTCCGACCGCCGACGATGTCCAGTCCTTTCTCGCGAGCACCGACCCTGAAAAGCGCGACAAGCTGGTGGACAGGCTCACCTCCAGCGATGCTTTCATCGACAAGTGGACCTACTACTTCGAGGATCTCTTCCGGGCTGGCGGGCGGATGGGTCCAGGACTGAATCTGTTCCACTATTGGGTCCGCGAGTGGCTCAAGCTGGACCGGCCGTACAACGAAGTGGTCACTGACCTGCTCACGGGGGCGGGGAAGACCAGCTTTTCGGTTCCCGGAGGCCTCTACTATGCCCGTGATTTCGTCAAGGCAAAGGATGACCCGACCGAGCCCGATGCGCACGATCTGGTGGACCAGAACGACACCGTTGACGAGTTCACCATCACCTA
>CAITMP010000485.1 GCA_903893525.1 uncultured Acidobacteriia bacterium
AATCCCACCTACAAACCTGGCTCTCCCAAGGCCTACCCTTGGTAGGGCCCATGCGCCAGTTCTATGGCCTCAACGGAACAACCGAAACCGGTGACGACTGGTGCGTCTGCCCATACGTCCCCTCCAACGGTTTCAACGAGATCGCAGTCAACGCCCACCAAGCATGGAGCGACCTATGCCGCTGAACGAACCGCAAAACCAGCTCTGGCGAATTGAGGGCATCCTTACTGCCCGATCCCCGCTGCACGTGGGGGATGGACGCAAAGCCGAGCAAAACGCCGACCACAACGATGCCGAAATCTCGACTTTTTGCCGCGACGTCCACAATCGTCCCTACATCCCGGGCTCCAGTCTGCGCGGTTTCCTCCGCGAAGCCTTCCGCCGCCGCTATCCCAGCACCGAAGAGTCTCTGTTCGGGTTCCAGGATCTCCGCTCCAGCGCAGCCAACGCCGCAGCCCGTGGGGGGCTGCTCTCTGTTTGGGATGCGCCCAGCACAGGGGACGCAATCGTCAAGACCGCGCACCACGTAGTCATCGACCGCCAAACCCGTACAGCCGATGACGGCCTCCTCTTCTTTGAGGAGTTCCTCCCGGCCGGCACAACCTTTTCCATCAACCTCGTGATTGAATGCGCCAAGCAACACCCCGATGAAGACGTCGAACAACTGGTGCGCCAGTTGCTCGGCCTCTTGAAGGATCTCCACAACGATCCTGGTCGCCTCGGCTCCAACACCGCCTCCGGCTATGGCCATGTCGGGTGGTCCATGGTCAAGGTCTCCAAGCTGACCCCGAAGGCTCTGCAATCCTGGCTGGCTTCCGACAAGCAACTGATCGACTGCCTGGAAAAAGACAACTCCATCGCCGCCGATCCGTTCATCTACAAAATCACAGACCGCTACCTTCCCATCAAGGTCGTCCTCAACTTCACCGGCCCGTTCCTCGTGAACAACCCCGACGCCGCCAAAAAGAAGGGTCCCCAACACGACGATTCCAAGGCCAACCACGTCGCCATGGAGACCCCCGACAAGCGCTGCCGCCTTCCAGGTTCATCCCTCCACGGAGCCCTCCGATCCCAGACCGAGCGCATTGCCCGGACCATTGCCGGTACGGACGAAAATGCTCGCAACTGGGTACGCAATGTCGGCAAGCCCACCGCCGCCACCGAAAACTATACAGCCGTTGACTGCCTGTGGGGCGGTGTGGGCCTCCGTTCCCCAATCCGCGTTTCGGACTTCGAGGCCAAACAAGCTGAAACCATGTCTCGGCAGGAATTCGTCGCCATCGACCGCTTCACCGGCGGCGGTGCCGACAGTCTCAAGTTCAATGCCGATGGTTTCGTCCGCCCCGTCCTCCACGGTGAATTGTTGATTGACCTGAATGCCTTGAAGGCACTAAAGGACAACGCCCCGATTCCCCCGCATGTCCGCCCCGACGCAGCCGGTTGGGACGAAGTTTTGCTCCTACTGGCCTTTTGTATCCGCGACTGGATGGAAGGCGACATCCACCTTGGTTTCGGTGCTTCCAAGGGCTATGGACACTGCACCGCCCACTTTCCCGACTACCCCACGGCCAAGCATCTTTTCAACAAACTGACGCAGTGTTTGAACCAGTGAAAGGTGAACCAATGAAATTCCACCCGACTTCCCACTTCATACCCTACCTCGACGGCACGGACGCGGGTAGGCACGATCTCCCCCGCGAAGCCTTCCTGGATCCCGCCCGGCACCCGAGCCACGTCACCCACGACCGCTACGTCCCCGGTACCCACTCCGGTCGCATCCACTGCAAGATCCAGACGATTACACCCGTAGTTGCGGGCGGCCTCCAGACAAAGCCGGGTGACATCACCCAAGTGGACAATTACCGCCTCGGCAATCAACTCGGCATCGCCGCCTCCAGCCTTCGCGGGATGGTCTCCAACCTAGTCGAAGCCGCCAGCAACTCCGCCATGCGGGTCCTCGACACCAAATCCACCTACTCCCGCCGGAAGACCATGCAGGACACCAAGAAACTCTCCGCCCTCGGCATGGTTGTCCAGTCCGGCAACAAGTACAAGCTCTGGCCCCTGACCGTCCCCACCATGGAGGTCAACCGCTACGGCATGGCCCAATTGCCACGTGGCTATGAACGCTTCTTCCCCACACCTGCCCTCAAGGTCTACCTGGGTGATGGTCCCACCGTCCGCCGGGAGAACTATCCCTACCGGACCTATACCCATGCCAACCAGCAGTTCTTCCAGTACGAGTTGGTTCCCCGGAAATGGAGCCCCGGTTTTGAACTGCCAGTGGGCGGTGACAGTCTTTTGCACGCCAAGCCGCAGGATAGGCCCAAATACGTGATCGGGCAGAAGCCTTCGAGCCCAGGTGCCAACGGTGCCATTTCCACTTGGGGTGTCATGCGCGTCCTGGGTTGTTGGCCGGAAAACCGCAAGGAAATCATGCCGCACACCAAAAAGCATGAGCTCTTCCTGCCCATTCCGACCGACCCGAATTTCACCTTCGACATCCCGGACGGCGTCGTCCAGCAGTTCCACGATTTGGCCGACGAGCGCACTGCCGCCACCCGCGACCGCCACGCAAGGAATCACACGAAAAATCCCCTCCTGCCGATGGAGCCTCTTAGCACCCGGCCCGAGCGCGAGCAACTGGATAGCAATGGCAAGCCGCGTGAGGGCACTAAAGATGGCTGGAACCTGCGTCTAAAACACGGCGACTTGGTCTACTTCGGTGCCGACGAACGCGGGATCATCACCGAAGTTTCCTTCTCCTCCATCTGGCGCGCTCCGGTTCCCAACGGCAAGGGAGGCACCGCCACGGCCAGGGACTTCTTTGAAGAGCGCCTCATGCCGTTCGATTACCGCAAGAAGGGTCTTACCCCCGCGGATCTCCTCATGGGTTTTGTCGAGATCGCCAAGGAACAGTCGGACGCCGCGCCTGATTCAACCAAGCCTAAGCCACCCCAAACCCTCGCGCTCGCCAGCCGCATCCAGTTCACCGCAGCGCTTCCCGAACCCGGCAAGTCGCTTGACCTGCTGCCGAGGATCACACGCAAGATCCTCGATAGCCCCAAACTGCCTTCCCCGTCCATGTACTTCCGCACCAAAACTGGACCGGCTTCGTATGTTTCCAAGGAGTCGCTAACTCCCGAAAAGCACAAGGGCCAAGGACGCAAGGTCTACTTGCACCACAAACTTGCTCCCAGGGATGAACCATGGCGTACGCTTCGTCCAACGGAGGATCGCGACCAAAAGGCCGAAATCCGACCCATCGCAACCGGACAGGAACTCTTCTTCGACATCACTTTTGACAATCTGAGCGACCAGGAATACGGACTGCTGCTATATGCCCTGAGCCCCGACGATGCCTTCCAACACAAAATCGGCATGGGCAAGGCGCTCGGCCTCGGCAGCATCAAGGTAACCATCCAGCATGTTCAATCGGTCAACCGCCAAGCCCGTTACAGCTCCGTGGACGCATTGGACCAGCCAAGGTCAACCGCCGACACCACCTGGACCCAGGTTCTACAAACCTTCCGGGCCACCGTTCCCCGCCCAATCGCCAACGCTCTGAAGCTCCTCGGACAGCCCCCCACGGACGGCTTTCGTGTTCTCCAGCCCGTCCTCGAAGGCCAGGACACCGGAGATGCGCTGGAAAAGGAAACATTCCGCTGGTTCGTCGCCAACGACAACCCCGACGGCTGGAAGGACCGCACCACCGGCCTGGAGGTCCCCCAAATGAAGCAATTCCTCCATCCCCTCGACACCGCCACGACCCTGCCAACTTTGGAAGGTCCCAAACCCACTCCAACTCCCCCGAGGCCCGGCAGGTGGTGATCCCTACCCCCGCCGTGCTTCTTGTGGACTTAAAGTGGTTCAAGGACAACCAAGGTGCACTGCAGGCCCTCAGTGGCCTGTTTTCAGTGGTGAACGTGGGGTTCTTGACAGCTTTCGGGATTTGGAAGGTACGGCACGACGGGCGAACTCATAAGAATTCGCTTAAGAATACAGACATCCAAATCGCCACCAGTCGGCACCAGCGCTTCACATGGGCAGTTGAGAAACTGGAGGCGAAGGCCCCTCATGTTGGCTTGGCCAGCGCCCGCACGATTCAACGGATTGCCTCGGAGTACCCTGCTGAATATCGCTCGGACGCGATCAAGATTCTATGCTTCTATCTAACGACCTACCCGATCTCGGAGTCCTCCTTGTCGGCCAGATTGGACCGGCAAATCGCTTTGGAATCGCTGTTGAGCTTGCTTAAAGAATCCGATTCTGCGGACTTGAAGGGGGCGCGACTGCAGGAACTGGCTTGGCCGAAAAGCCCAGACCGCCCGACTCTTAATTTGGACCTGACCGGTGCTAATTTGTCCCAGTGCGATCTTCGGAATGTCGATCTCACGCAATCCAGTATTCACAGTGCATATTTCGCGGGCTCTCGGCTCCCCCGCCGCAATCATCTACCTCGCGAGATCCGGGACTCTGTCTTTACGTCAGCGACGGACTTCACTGTGGCCTTTGCGCCCGATCCGGATAGCGTGCTGGTATCAGGTCACCCGGCCTTCGATTCCTGTACGCTTAAGTCTTGCAATTTTGGTGGGTGTGACCTACGGCACGTCGTCTTTCGCGCCTGTGATTTGACCGGCACCTCCTTTTCTAGCGCCGACCTCACGGGTGCTGACTTATCGGACTCCATTCTCGCAGACTGTGATTGGAGCAATGCGATACTTTCCCGCAATACTCGGTTGAAATGGGAAACTCTGGGAGAGGACCTCATCGCTGTCCCTCATCGCTTCGAAGGAACCCGCTACGGCTCAAGGCTGCTCACGAAAGTGTGGAACCCTGTTAACGAACCCTGGGGTCCGGCAATCAAAGGCACTCCTGTGCTAGCGCCAACAGCTCAGGGCCTCGGGCCACGGGTTCCCCAACCAAGTCCGCCCAGCACCCACTTCCCCTAGGACCGGTAGGTGGTGATCCCTACTGCCGCCATCCGAGCCTGACAAGCATTTGTCACAGCTTTTGCTGACAGGGCATTTTTCGGCCAAAATCGATGTTGATAACAAAGGGGTTGCGTGTGCCGGGCAGACTCGAAAAACTTCGTCGGATTTGTGCAAGTGCCATGGTGTCAATTGGTTGCGGACGTTTTTCAAGCCCTTTTCGCCTCTAAAATGGGGCCCGTGGCAGCGACCCTGAAACTTCGTCGGATTTGCCCTTGCAAATCATTGACGCGATGGGAGATACTAGCGGCAGGGGAGCGCTCCCCTCCCCGCTCTGAAGGGGATTGAGACTGAACCTTTAAGTCGCGTTTGAGCAGCCAATTTGTGGTGGAACCCTCCCCGCCCCGACGCGTGTCAAGGAGGCAATTCCTCCGTCCCCTCGACACCGGGACGACCCTCCCGACCGCCCTCCCAACCTTGGAAGGCCCAAACCCATCCCTATTCCTCCGAGGTCTGGCGGGCGGTGATCTCTCCGGGCGTGCCTCCAATTCGGATACCGCCAATACGGTAATCTGAAATTTTAGATTGCTGTGTGCGCTCCTACGCGTTACATTGGTTCTTGCGGATCATCACCTTATCCCTGCTCTCCACCCTCCTCGCAGCCGCCTGTTTGGCGCAGGCCCCCTTCCCTGGCACCGCCACCCAGTGGCAGGGCTTCACCCGCTACGATTTCCCCCTCGCAGCACCCGAGCCGCGCGCACACGGCTCACAAGATCCGGAAACAGCTTCGGCGCGGCTGGACGGGTGCTGTTTCCATAGAGACCGCACCGTCACCGTCGTCACCCCAACCAAGCCAGCCCCCGGCACCCCGTGGCTCTGGCGCGGCGAGTTCTTCGGCGCTTTCGCCACAGTCGACACGGCACTTCTCAAACTCGGCTGGCACGTCGTCTATCTGGCCGCTCCCAACACCTTCGGCAGTCCGGACACCATGAACCGTTGGGCCAGCCTGTACGACGAATTGACCCTCCGTCACGGCTTCTCCCCCAAGCCGGTCTTGCTTGGCATGAGCCGCGGGGGCCTCTACGTCTACAACTGGGCCGCCGCCCATCCCGACAAGGCCGGCCTGATCTACGGCGACGCCCCGGTCTGCGATGTCAAGAGCTGGCCCGGCGGCAAGTCCCCCAGCAAGAGCAAAGGTAGTCCCAAGGACTGGGACCTGTTCAAACAGGTCTACAACCTGACCGAACAACAAGCGCTTCAATGGAAGGGCAACCCCGTGGACATCCTCGCGCCCATCGCCAAAGCGCACATCCCGATCATCCACGTGTATGGCGATGCCGACGATGTTGTCCCGCACGACGAAAACACCCTTGTCCTCAAGCAGCGTTACGAGGCGCTCGGGGGACACGTCGAATTGATCGCCAAGCCCGGAGTCGGCCACCACCCCCACTCGCTGGAAGACCCGACCCCCATCGTCGACTACATCCTCGCCCACCGCCTGCAATGACACCCCGGTCACAGCTCGGCGAACTATATTCCGGACCGCTGCAACTCTCACGGAATCAACGTTTTGCGTTATCCGCTCCAAACTCCGCCCACCGGAATCGCAGCCATTCCAGCACCAACCCGGCATACAATGTGCAATCCATGCCGACCCATGCCCAAACCCACTCTTGTAGGGCAGCCATTCTTGGCTGCGGCCGCCTTGGTATGTACCGGGGAGATGGTGTACAGAATGTACCGGGGAGATGGTGGACACTTTCATGGGAAGACGATGGAGTCATGCCGTGGAAGGAATGGGGAGTGAAGGAACAGAGATTCCGG
>CAITMP010000486.1 GCA_903893525.1 uncultured Acidobacteriia bacterium
GGGAGGAGGCTGACTCAAAAAGAGGCCAACGAGTACTGCCAAAGTTTGAACGCGAAGTGCGGTGGCGGGTGGCGACTGCCAACCATCGCGGAATTGAAGGGACTCTACGAGGCAGGTGCGGCGCACAACGCGTGGGGCGTGAAGCTATCGGCGTCGTGGCTGTGGAGGTCGGAGGCTGACTTGTACCTCGACTTCAGCTCGGGCGAGCCGGATTCGGGCCGCGGCTTCAACGGCAGCTTCAGGGTGCTTTGTGTGCGTCCTGCCGGAAAATGATCGGCGATTCGGTCATTTGGCCATTTGATCCTTTTTCCGCCGCACACCCCCAACTCCGCCGATTCACCCGGTCGCAGACACCAACTCCGGATCAATCACCGGAATCCCACCGATACTGCCGCCGCCTTCAACTCACGGTCGGATTCCCGTCACCCTGACGGGTTCGAACGGCGCTATGGTGGCTGCCGGATCAAGGGGTAACCGAAACCGGGAGTCATTGGCGAGCGACTCCAACAGAGAACCTGCAGTGCGGGGCTTCGGCGGGTTTGCTACATCAGCAATTTCTTCCAAGACAACTGGCATTGGGTTCGGCTCCCAATCCGACGGTATCAGGGTTCTCGAACACATCCGATGAACAGCCTCAACCCATTTGGTACACTATTCTCTCAATGCAACGTTTTCGTATCGGCGCGATCACCGACGAGTTTTCTTCCGATATCACCATCGCGGCGGAAGCCATGCGCGAGCTGGGGATGAAGGGCGCTGAACTCCGTGTGGTCGGCGGCAAGAACATCATGGACCTGACCAACGACGAGATTGCCTCGACGATGGCGGTTCTCCAAGCCAACGGCCTGCACGTGGTTTCGATCGCCTCGCCGTTGTTGAAGTGCACGCTCCCGGACGCACCCGAAGTGGATGCGCGTTTCCAGCAGGACATGTTCAACGCGAAGTACACCATCGCGGATCAGGCGCGGTTGGCGGAACGGGCCTTCGAAATTGCGGACCTGACAGGCGCAAAAATAGTGCGCGTCTTTTCGTACTGGCGCGTCATCAAACCGGAAGCGGTTTTTGAGCGGGTGGTCGACGCACTCCAGGAACTTTCCGACAAGGCTGCGGCGCGTGGCCTGATTATCGGATTGGAAAATGAACACGCTTGCAACATCGCGACCGCGCAGGAGACGGCGCGTGTGTTGGCGGCGATCGACCACGAGAATCTCCAAGTTGTTTGGGATCCGGCCAACGCCTATTGTTCGGGCGAAAATCCGTTCCCGAATGGTTACCAGTTGCTGGACGCGAAGCGTATCGCACACGTCCACGCAAAGGATTGCACGCTGGACGGTCTCAAGCCGATTTGGGGACCGCTCGGCGAACGGGACATCGATTGGACCGGACAGGTCGATGCCTTGGCGGCGGACGGGTACAAGGGGTACATCCATTTGGAAACCCACTGGCCCGGCCCGGACGGGAACAAGTTCGAAGGCAGCAAGATTTGCGGGCGGAACCTTCGGGCGTTGGTCGAAGTCTCCTAGTCCGGTCGGCACAACATTTCTCAGGAAGGCGTCTCCCGGTGCATCCGGGAGCGGCATTCCATCGGGGCCCTGTCCGACAGGGCTGAATTGGCAGTTTCGGGGGTCGGCCTATCGGCGGCCCCGGAACATTTGGTTCCAGTACCGGAACCGCATCTGAATTATTCCCTTTACATCGAATAATTCGGGTGATACCCTCACTATTTCTCCCGGAGGGCACGTGATGCCGCGTTTGGCGGCGACCCTTGGCGGGACGAAGGAGTTTATATGACGGAGCAAGAGCAGCAACGCTTTCGGGACATCCTCGAGGCGAAGGTAGAGGAATTGACGGGTGCCGCTCGCAACCGCGAGGACATCGCGATCGAGAACGCGCCCGACGCGCTGGACCAAGTCCAGCTGATGGGGGAGCGCGAGTTGGCGATCCGCAACTTGGACCGGGATTCGGCCATGATGCGGCAGGTTCGCCGGGCGCTGGCCCGGATGAACGACGAGTCGTACGGTGTGTGTGCCCGCTGTGAGGAAGACATTGCGCCGAAGCGCTTGAATGCCGTGCCGTGGGCTGCGTATTGCATCAAGTGCCAGGAGCATTTGGACCGGCACCAAGCGGAGCGGGAAGAGATCGAGACGTTCGAGGAAGCCCTCGCCTAGTCGCGGCTGGTTCGTGTCGTATTGGTGCCGGGGCAGGTTCTTCCCGCCCCGGTTTCGCCAACAGAATAGCTACGCCGCGCGGCGTTTGCGGACTTCGTCCAGCGTTACGGCAAGGATGATGACTGATCCAATAATCACCTGCTGCCAGTAGTTGGAAATGTTCAACAGGTCGGCACCATTGGACAGCAGTCCCATGATGAAGGCTCCGATCAGCGTGCCAACCACGCTGCCCTCTCCGCCGTTTAGGCTGCCGCCACCAATAACCACTGCCGCGATTGCTTGGAGTTCGTACCCCTGTCCGGCCGTTGGCTGTCCGGTCATGAGCCGCGACGCCTCTATCATGCCCGCCAATCCCGACAGGGCCCCACCGATGGCATACACCGCCGTCACGTGGAAGTTGACCGGGATGCCGGCGTAAATGGATGCCACGCGGTTGCTCCCAATGGCGAACGCATAGCGCCCAAGGCGGGTATGCTCGAGGATCAAGTGCACAGCCACGGCGCAGATGACCAGCATCCACAGCACAAACGGTATGCCCAGTAGATTTCCTTCGCCGATGAATGAAAATCCCGCCGGGATCTTGTGCACTGGGAGTCCGTTGGAAACGATCAGGGCCACTCCTCGGTACACGCCAAGCGTGCCCAACGTGACCACGAAGGGCGGTATCCCCAAACGGGTGATCAGGAAGCCGTTCAAGAAGCCGCATGCCGTGCCAATCAGGATGCCGACCAGGACGCCTGCCACTACAGGTTGGCCCGCTTCGAGCGACATTGCGCCGCCCAGACCCGCCAAGCCAAGTATCGAGCCCACCGAGAGGTCGATGCCGCCCGTGATGATCACGATCGTCATGCCCAGAGCCATCGTGTTGAAGACCGCAGTTTGCCGGGCGACACTCGCCAAGTTGTTGGCGGTAAGGAAGTAAGGCGACGCGACGGACAGGCCGATGAACAGCAGGATCAGGCTGAGGAACGGCAGGAACCGTTGAAGTTTTTTTGTCATGCTGCGGTCTCCATTACTGCCAGCTTCATGATCTGCTCCTGCGAGCAGCCCCGGGGCAGTTCCCCGGAAATCCTCCCCTGGCGCATCACCACAATTCTGTCCGCCACGTGCTGGAGTTCAGTCAACTCGGAACTCACCATGAGAATCGCCGCTCCGTTGCGGGCCAACTCGCTCATCAGTTCAAAAACCTCGGCCTTGGCTCCGATGTCGATGCCGCGTGTCGGCTCGTCGAACAGGAAGATGCTGGATTGCCGGAACAGCCATTTTGCGATCACGACCTTTTGCTGGTTGCCGCCGCTCAGCGTTCCGGCCAACTGGGCGGGGGATGAGGCCTTCAGTGACATTTTCTTGCCCAGTTCGGCGGACGCGCGGGTTTCCTCCTTCAGGTCGAGAAACCCCAGTTGGCTGATCCGCTCCATATTTGCCATTGTCACGTTGTACCCGATGGGCAGCCTCAACGCTAGCCCAGAGATTTGACGGTCTTCGGTGACGAGTGCGATGCCGGCTTGGACTGCGTCTCGCGGCGAATTTATCCGCGTCGGCGACCCGTTGATCCAAATTTCCCCTGCATCGGGCTTGTCGACGCCGAAGATGGCACGGCATAGCTCCGTGCGGCCCGCACCGATGAGGCCCGCCATCCCGGTGATTTCGCCCCTTCGAAGCGTGATCGATACTCCGGCGAGCTTGGACCGGTTTACCGTCACGTTCCTGACCTCGAGCATCGGCTCGCCCGGTTCCAAGTGTTCGCGTTGGTAGATCTGGGCGACTTCGCGACCCACCATATGGCGGATCAGCTGGTCCGTTCCGATCTCAGCCAAGCGCCCGGAGTGTGCCGTATCGCCGTCCCGCAGCACCGTGACGGCATCCCCGATCGCGCGCAACTCGTTCATTCGGTGGGTAATGTAGATGATACCCATGCCGCGTGCCTTGAGGTCGCGGACGATCCGGAAGACCTGCTCGGTTTCGGTG
Source organism: uncultured Acidobacteriia bacterium (assembly GCA_903893525.1). GTDB lineage: Bacteria > Acidobacteriota > Terriglobia > Bryobacterales > Bryobacteraceae > BOG-234. The sequence goes on from CAITMP010000486.1 coordinate 4,137, forward strand.
TCGGAGAGCGAGGAGGTTGGCTCGTCGAAAATCAGGAGGCTGGAACCATGCTGGATGGCCCGGCAGATTTCGACCATTTGCCGCCCGGCCGGGCTGAGTCTCGAAACGGGCCATTCGGGTTGCAGCGGGAAACCGTACTGGTCGATGAGTGCACGGGCCTTCTCGTTCATACCCTTGCGGTCCACCCAGCCGAACCTACCTGCTCCCGAGCGGTCCTCGCGACCTAGGAAGATGTTCTCGGCGACCGACAAGTGCGGAGCGAGCAGGGATTCTTGGTTGACCATTGCAATCCCCAAGGCAGCGGCCTCTCCCGGGTTGGACAGCGAAACCTCGCGACCCTTCCAGATCATGCTCCCCGAGTCGCGCGCCACAATACCGGCGACGATCTTCATCAGGGTCGATTTCCCCGCGCCGTTTTCGCCGAGGAGCAGGTGCACTTCTCCGGCGGAAACGCAAAGATTCGCATCGCGCAGTGCCGTGACGCCGCCAAACCGTTTTTGAATGTGGACTAGTTCGAGGAGTGCCATCCGGCGCGCCAACCCATCATATCAACCGAGGGAAACGCCTGTTCCATCAGGGTCGCAATCCGGCGGCAATGGCATCGTCGATGCTGTCGATCAGGGCCTCCGCCTCCGCCACGCTTGCGGCGATGTAGTGCGCACCAGCATGTACCAAACGGGACGCCGCGTTGCGAAGCACGGGTTCCCGGTCATGATCGGGCATTTCGTCCCATTCGGCTTGGGTGAGACCCGTTTCATTGCCGGTCCGGGTAATTCCAATCGTCCACATCCCCGCATTTCGTCCCTCTTCCATGTCACTGGGGGTATCGCCGATCTTCACCATGGCCGCCATCGGGTAAACGCCTATTCGCATGGCGTTCGCGAAACACATCCACGGGGCCGGACGTCCGGCGGGCACGTCGCTTGGGCAGAAGGCCGCATCCGGCCTGAAGCCCTGCCTCTCAGCCGCTGCTGCCAGCATTTCCAGCATGGGACGGGTGTAGCCCGTGCTCGACCCAATTTTCAAGCCCCTTGCCCGCAGGCGCTCCACAGTTTCGGGCACGCCTTGGATTACGTCAGAGTGCTTGAGCAGGCAGTCAAACTGGCGTGGAATGAATTCGGTGTACAGCTTTTCCAGTTCCGCTTCGCCAGGATTTACTCCGTGGACAGCTTCCCATGCCTCGCGAACCCGATCCAGGCGCAGAATGGCTTGAATGTGGTCTTTCTTGGCAATGCCCATGGACGCGCGCGCCTCGCCTACTGTGACCGGCACTCCGGCAGACAGAAAAATGGCCTCCAATGTCGCTACGGGGGCTCTGCTCCCATGGTCAACCACGGTTCCCGCCCAATCGAAAATCACTCCCTTTACGTTCATATTTGGATGCCCATGTGTCTGCTTGTGCGTTCGGCCAACCCGAACGACAGAGTCATGCCGGAGCCCCCGACACCGGTGAGAATCCGTACTCCTGGTGCTGGTTCCGCTTCGAAAAATGGTTTGTCGGGGTGTTGGCAGTAAACGCCGTGCCAGTGTTCGGCAATCCGTGGGTCGGGAAGTTGGAGGAAAGTCTCGGCCTCCCGCAGGATCAGGTCGTCAATGTGCGTCTTGTCAAAGATGTCGACCGTTGGTCCGTACTCATGGGAATCGCCAAGCGTAATCGCCCCGTCGGCTGTTTGGGAGACGAGGACATGGATCGCCCAGCGTTCGTATTCCGCCTTTTCACGCGCCACGCGGGCCCTGAGTGCGTCCAGCGTTTTGCAGACTCGGAAGGCCTTGTAGAAGCGCAGGGTCAGTCCAGCGGCCAGCGCCGGGCCCAGTTGCCAACCGTCTGGTTGGGGCGCAGTGCGCATCATTTGCAGCTTGCAGCGGGTGAGGCCGCTTTCCGCGAAGATCTGCGGGTATAGGGTTTCGAAATCATCACCCGAGCAGACGATGGCGCTATCCACCCAATACGTGCCGCCCCCGGTTTCCACGGTCGGCAAATCGATTCGGCGGACGTGCTCCGCGTAATGAATTTCCACACCCATTTCCGCAAGCAATGAGGGAAAGTCCGCGATGATTTGCCTCGGATCCACCGTGGTTTCGGTGGGGCTCCAGAGGCCACCCCGCAGACCTTCGGGGTTCACTGCGGTGCTCCGGTTCTGAACTTGGGCAGGGGTCAGCCACTGGCAGTTGTAGCCGAGCTTAGGTCCGATCTCGGCGAATTCCTTGAGGACTTCAGCCTCGTCATAATTGTGGGCGACGTGCAAAGATCCGGTTGGCAAATATGGCAGGCGCGCCGCATTCAGGGCTTCCCGCCATATTTCTGCACTGCGCAAGGCGATACCGTGCATTTCACCAACGGGTTGCCCTATCGGCCAGACCATGCCGAAGTTCCGGACCGAGGCCCCGCTCGCCTTTTTACTCCGCTCAAAAAGAAGAACTTTCTTGCCGGCTTTGGCCAGGACATACGCGTGGGCAAGCCCAAGAATTCCACCCCCCACAACCGCGACGTCGGCAGTTTTCCCCAAAAAGCTCATCCCCACCAGAATAGACAATGGACTGGGTTCCGCTGATGACGGTTGCGTAAACTGTTCTGAATTGCCCTAAAGTTTCGCTCTTCATTCGCCGATAGACTGTCTGGAGGTCGAACAGCCATTGAGGGAAATGCCTTGGAGCGCACGTGTGTTCTGGATCCTGTTCGTCGCCGCCGGACTGGTGCTACTAGTTTGGAGCGCGGCGGGGTGGGATCCCGCGCGCGACGGGGTATGTCGGATTGGGCTTTATGCTGCGGCGATCGCCGTAGCATCCGGTCTCAAGTTGCGCCTTCCGGGTGTGTTCGCGCCGATCTCACTCGGGTGCGTCATTTTAGTATCCGCACTGATGGAATTGCAGCTAGCCGCGGCCCTTGGGCTCTGCGTAGTGGGCATGCTGGCGCGGAATCTTATCTGTCCAGCCGCTCGTCCCGGTTGGTACTCCACTGTTTTCGGAATCCTCACCGCCCCCATTGGACTGTTCGGTGCCCATATTGTCTTGCAATCTTCCATCCTTCTCCAATTGGACCGGACCCGGTCGGTAGCCGTTGTTCTCGCATCGGCGACCTATTTCTTTGCCAATACCTGGGTTGTGGCGGCGATGAGCGCCCTCGTGTCAGGTGCAGGGTGTTACCAGGTTTGGCGGCGCGATTTGTCCCGGACAGTGTGGCAGTACTTGGCAGGCGGCGCGATCGCGGGTGGTCTGCACTTGGCTAGAGGGCTCGCCCACTGGCAAACTCTGATCCTGGTCCTGCCACCCTCGATTCTCCTGTATCGGTCGTACACCCAATACCTCAAGCGCATTGACGAACAGCAAGGGCACATAGTACAAATGGCCAAACTGCACTGGCGCACAATTGAGGCGCTGGCCTTGGCTATCGAGGCCAAAGATGAGACGACGGCTTCGCATCTCAAGCGCGTCCAGGTCTATGCGGTTGAGCTGGCCCGTGAACTGGGCCTGTCCCCAGCCGAAGTCACAGCTGTTGAAGTTGCCTCCCTGCTCCACGACATTGGCAAGCTTGCGGTGCCTGAGTACATCATCTCCAAACCGGGGTTGCTCACACCGGAGGAGTTCGACAAGATGAAAATCCATCCGGTTGTCGGCGCGGAGATTCTGGAGCGGGTGAACTTTCCGTATCCCGTGGTCCCTATTGTCCGGTCACACCATGAAAAATTCGACGGGACTGGCTATCCGGACGGATTGAAAGGCGACGAAATCCCCATCGGCGCGCGAATACTCTCCGCTGTGGATTGTTTGGATGCCCTCGCGTCACCCCGCCAATACCGCGCGGCACTTCCCATGCAGGAGGCCATGGATATGGTGGAAAAGGCAGCCGGTACCAGCTTCGATCCCAATATTGTCGAGGTGCTCCGCCGACGCCACAAAGAGTTGGAGGCGATGACCCGGGCGGGCGGCTCGGAACACTCGGGAATGCTTCCAGGCACCGACCACCCGTTCAATGATCCGGAACTTGCGGTCGATGACGTCGAGGGCTCGCCCGTTGCCATCGAAAACAGCTTTACGGTTGCGATCGCCAACGCCCGTCGTGAGGTGCAGTTGCTGGTTGAGATCACCAACGATCTTGGCAACTCGCTCCGTCTGGACGAAACCCTGGCGTTGCTGGCCCTGCGGCTTGGAAAGATGGTTCCGCATGATGCCGTTGTCATTTACTTGGTTGAGGGCGGGTTTCTAATACCGCAATATGTGAAGGGCGAAAGCTACCGGCTGTTCTCTTCATTGCGAATTCCAGTAGGACAAGGTCTTTCCGGGTGGGTGGCGGAGAAGGACGCCCCCATTCTGAACGGCCACCCCGCTGTGGAACCGGGTTACCTCAATGACCGTCAGAAGATCACCAACCTCAGGTCTGCCATTTCGGTTCCACTCAATGGTCGCGATGGGGTTGTAGCTGTCCTGAGCCTTTACCACTTGAAGCCGGAAGCGTTCGACCAGGACCATCTACGGGTTCTTCTAGCCATTCGCAGCAAGGCTGGGCTCGCGATCGAAAATTCCATCCGCTACAGCCGGGTGGCCTTCGCAGCCGAAAAGGATGAGCTTACCGGGCTCTTGAATGCCGGATCGCTGTCTCGCCTCTTGGAGCAGGCGATACGGGAATCGTCGGCCCGCCAGGGCATGTTGTCCGTGATTGTCTTGGACCTCGACGGTTTCAAACAAGCCAACGATGAATACGGCCACTTGGCAGGTAATCGGGTATTGCAGGAAATTGCTTTGGGTCTGACTGACTGCTGCCGCCGAAGCGACTACGTGGCCCGTTTGGGCGGTGACGAGTTCGTCCTGGTTCTCCGCGACGCTGATCCCCAGAACCTCACCGGAATTCTGAGCCGAATCCAGCACTTGGGGCCCGAGGCAGGAATGAAGGCCTGCGGGGCGCGTTTCATCTCGATCAGCTCCGGGGTAGCGATGTTTCCTCAGGACGGTCGAGACGCGGAATCTCTTTTGGAAACCGCCGATCTCCGAATGTACGAGGCAAAAAAAGAATCAAAAACCCGTCGGGCAGGCCTCCGCTTGGCCGAGGCTGTTGCGGGAATCCGACCCCTCGACTCGGCTCCCCGGGGCCAAACAGTTGAATCGCTCCTGTCGTTGGCAACCCGTGACTAGAGCGCGTAGGGCGTCGGCATCGGATGGCGGACATCACCTTTCGAGATCGACTCGAATGCCGCAATCAACTCCGCATGGAGCAAACCGTTGTCGGCCAATAGATGCGGCGATTTCAGATCGTGGGTCCTGTTTGCCATGTCGGTGCAAACACCGCCCGCTTCCTGAATCAGCAAGATGCCCGCCGCCATGTCCCAAGGGCTCAGCCCAAATTCCCAGAAACCGTCGAGTCTGCCCGCCGCAACGTAAGCGAGGTCGATTCCAGCCGAACCGCCGCGCCTTACACCATGGGCCGACATCGCCAATTCATGGAAATAGTGGATATTCGGATTGGTCTGTCGGTTGTGATTGGGGAAACCGGTACACAGCAAGCTGTCTGCGATTCGAGGCGCCTTTGAAACACTCAACCGACGGCCATTCATGAAGGCTCCGGAGCCGAGCTCCGCAGCAAAGAGTTCCCCTCGGAAAGGATCGAAAACCACACCGGCAACCAGTTCCCCGGACCTTTCCAGTGCCATCGTGACGTTCCAAGCAGGGTACCCATGCGCGAAATTGGTGGTGCCGTCGAGCGGATCGACGTACCAACGGAACTCTGAGCCGTTTTCCAGCCCGCCGCCCTCTTCGGCAACAATCGAATGGCTGGGGAACATCTCGCGGAGCTTTGCCACAACGAGCTTTTCCGAGGCCCGGTCCGCCTCCGTCACCAAGTCATAGTCGCCCTTCATCTCAAACTGGACTCGGCGCTCGAAGAAATACCGAAGCAGGGATCCCGCCGCCAGTGCGATCTCCGACGCTCCCTCGACAAAAGACACCATCTTATGCAACCTCGTACAGATACTTGATGTCGTGTTTGAAAATAAACAAGTTCGGCTCCGAGTCACGCGTTACACGGATGAAACGTTGGTCGTAATACTCGATCACACCTTGAACCTGTTGATTGTCGCTCAGCTTGACACAAACCCGTGTCTTGCGCTCGATCAGCTGTTTCAAGTACTTGATCTCCTCCAGCGTCTGCTCCGCCGGACGACTACTCTTTGTCTTTGCGACTGGTTTGCGTTTCTCGTCCTGCACGTGAATCTACGGACCTTTTCCTTTCAACGCTTTTGGCACTGCGGGCTTTCGAGGGCGGAGTGTCTGATCCTCGCCCATGGCCGGCCCTAGTCCCCCGCCTCCTGAAACCGGCATCGTTTCAGGAGCCGCCTCTCCATAGTATCCATCCCTGGCTACCACCCGCGCCGTGGGGTCCTGAACCTGCACCCTCAACGAATGGTAGCGGTTCTTGGTAGGGGGCACGTCCTTGGGATAGAAGCCGATCAAATACTGGGTCCGCAAATCGCGCAGGATCTGGTCGAAGGCCGCGTCCATCTGGCTCCCTAGGGTCGGTTGAAATACCCGCCCTCCCGTGCGCCTCGCAATCGTTGTGAGTGCGTTCTCACCGCCTGTGTTGCGCCCGGCGTCGGCGTTCACGGGCACCACCAGGATCGGGTAGATCACCACGTCGGCGAGTTGTGCCGCCTCGACCGCCCGTTGGAAGTCCGATCGGCTTGTTGTGTCCCCTCCATCGGTCACAAGAACCAGTACCTTCCGTCCACGGCGGTCTTCAATATCGCGCGATGCGAGCAGGATGGCATCGTAGAGCGAAGTGCCGGCGTCACCGCGGAGGAACCGCAAATTTTTTTCCACCGCAACCACACTTCGGGTGAAGTTATTCTGCCGCACCACCTGCCAGTTGAAGCTGTATAGCGCCGCCGCGTCCTCTGGATTGCCCTCGTGGAACAATGCCTTCAGGAATCGTACGACGGATTCGGTTTCGTACTTCAGATCCTTGGCGGTCGAACCACTGTTGTCGATGAGGACGGCAACCGAAAGGGGCTGCTCTGTCTGGCGCTCGAAAACAGAGATGTCCTGGCGCACCCCGTTGTCGCGAACCTCGAAATCGTCCCGTCGCATCGATCCGACGAGCGCTCCGGTTGAATCCTTTACCGTGGCAAGAATCCGCACCAGTTTGACGTCCACGCGGATCGTGGGATCCGATGCCGACCCGGCGTCTTGCGCCCCGAGCGAGCCAAGAACGCTAGCCAGCAGACACGCGAGGTGCCGCATCGTCCCATTCGCCGTCCACCCAAACCTCACCATCTTCGAAGAACTCCTTCTTCCAGACGGGCACCAGCTTCTTGAGTTGGTTGATTCCCTCGAGCGCCGCCTCGAACGCCGCGCGGCGGTGTGGACTCGCCACAATCACCACCACGCTTGCCTCGCCGATTTCCAGTACGCCCAGCCTGTGGATCATGGCGATGCGTCCGATTTGGAACCGACCCTCGATCTCCCTGCCTATTTCCGCCATCTTCCGGATTGCCATCGCTTCGTAGCATTCGTACTCGAGCCTGAGAGTTGCCCGCCCCCGCGTATTGTTACGGACGACACCCTGGAAAGTTACAACTGCTCCATCAAAACCCGTAAGAATGCGGGTCTCGGCCTCACGCACGTCGATCACGTCCCGCGTCAGGGCGAAGAAATGCCCTTCCGGGTCGACAATCTCGCTCGTTGGTGCACCTCCGCTGACCGGAGGCAGCAGTGCCACTTCATCGCCCTCGGACAGTTCAATCGCCGGGTCAACGAATTCATGGTTGCGTGCCAGCACAACGCTCTTGGCCATCCCCACCAAGCGCGGAAACTGGGCTGCATAGTGCTCGTAAACCTCCCGAGCCGGCGAGGCCGTAGGAAGCTCCAGTACGTCCTCTGCGCGTCCGCAGACGTCCTTCAAGAGGCCGAAAAAAAGTACTTTGATTCGCATGGTCTGGGCCTACTCGAATTGAATTTGCGCGATGATCAGCGTCGGCATCGCTTGGTTCCAAGATTCCGGGATCGTGTCGAATGGCAGGCGGAATCCCATTGTTGTGTGGGGCTTGAGCGACCCGCCAGGAGCCGTGGCTCCCACCACGAACGCTCTTTCACGGGCTAGTTCCCGGCCAGAGTAGTCTTGGAATACGCAGATGACTTCGGCCAGCTTCACGGAACGATCTCCATTGTTCGTGATATCCCCCAGGATCTCCACCAGCCGTGAGTTTACGTAGCTTTCAGCGGCCTGCATGTGGACGTTGGACAACGCCAAGTTCTGCAGGTACTGCCGCCCTTCCACGGACAACTGCGGCGGAGGCGGGGGAGCCGGCTTTGGCCCGAACGTCAACCATCCAAACAATCCGAAAATCAATAAGGCCGCCAAACCCATCACGATGGTGGCCGGAGAAATCTTCACCGAATTATCTTCCCGCAACTGTCATCTCCCCAATCATGACGGTCGGCGACCACATCGAACCCCGCACCTCCGGATCGTTCCCGATCTCCGCAACCGCCAGCATTTCCTGCAAGGTTCCCGCGATGGTCACCTCCGAGACGGGGAATGCAAGTTCGCCATCCCGGATCCAAATCCCTGCCGCTCCGCGCGAATAATCGCCGGTAACTGTATTGACTCCGTTGCCGATCAATTCAGTCACAAAAAATCCGTTGCTGATACCCCGGACCATTTCATCGCCGGAACGCGAGCCGGACTCGACATAGAAGTTGCCGATGCCAATACCCGCGTTCCCCGAGATGCCACGGGACGCATTCCCTGTCGTCCGCATACCAAGCTTGCGTGCCGCGTAGCTGTTCAAAAGATAACTCCTGAGCACGCCCCGCTCAATCACGGCTGTCCGGCGGGTCGGCACCCCTTCGTCGTCGAACGGCTGCGATCCGAACATGCCGGGAATCGTGCCGTCGTCGATGATCGTAATACCCTCGTGCGCAACCTTCTCGCCCAGCTTCCCCGCTAGGAAAGACGATTCCCGATAGACTGAGCGTCCGTCCACGGCTTCAAAGACATGGCCAAGGAGGCTGCGGGCCACCCGTTGCTCGAATATGACCGGGACCCTCTGGGTTTCCACCTTCACCGCGCCCAAGCGCCGCAGAACGCGTTGTGCCGCCCTTCGGCCCACGCTTTCGGGGTCTTCGAGTTGATTGGCGTCGCGCGCTATCGAATACCAGTAGTCCCTTTCCATGCGGCCATCCCAAGCTGCCACCGGAACGGCGGAAACTGAGCAGGAACTAGACCGCCATCCACCACAGAACCCATGGGAGTTGGCAAATACCCGCAATCCCAGATTGGAATCGAAGGACCCGCCTTCGGAATTGGATATGCGTGGGTCGAACGCGAGTGCAGCCGCTTCCGCCCGCCGAGCCTGTTCTATTTTTGAGTCACCGGGGAGATTCGCCACACTGTCGGAATACAACCCCAGATCCCGCACCGATGCCGCCATTTCCCCTGCGTCCGGCATCCCGGCGTGTGGGTCCTCGCTCGTATACGAGGCCAAATCGACTGCCGAACGAACCATCCGGTCGACACCGTCCGCTGTCAGGTCAGATGTGAAGGACGAGCCCATTCTCCGCCCCGCCACAACCCGGACACCCATTGCCCGGCTACCTGCCTGCTGCAGTTGCTCCAGTTCCCCCATTCGCACCTTGGCCGAAAACTCGGTACTGTCGGAAACCGTGCACTCGGCTCCGGTCGCACCGGCATCCATAGCCTTCTGGACAACGCGTGCTGCCAGTTCCTTCAAATCGTCAAGCGTCACGCGGTTCCCCCGACTGTCATCCGGTCGAGCCGCACGGTGGGCATGCCCACGCCGACTGGAACGCTTTGTCCCTCTTTGCCGCAAACACCGATTCCTTCGTCCAACTGCAGGTCGCAACCTACCATTGCGATCCGCCCCAACGCCTCCGGCCCGTTGCCGATCAAAGTGGCGTTCTTCACCGGGCGCGTTAGCCGCCCGTCTTCGATCATGTAGCTTTCCGAGGCCGAGAAGACAAAGTTTCCACTGGTTATATCGACCTGCCCGCCTGCAAAGTTTGCGCAATACAAGCCACGCTTTACCGACCTGATCACGTCCTGGGGGTCGCTGTCGCCCGCCAGCATGAACGTATTCGTCATTCTCGGCATTGGCAGACTGGCATAGCTTTCCCGCCGTCCGCTTCCAGTCACTGGTGTGCCAAGGATGCGGCTGGAAAGGGTGTCCTGCAGGTATCCGCGTAAGATCCCGTTTTCGATCAACACGTTGCGTTGCGTTGGATTGCCCTCGTCGTCCACGTTCAGCGAGCCACGGCGACCGTCGATCGTTCCATCGTCAACCACCGTGCACAACTCGCTCGCCACCTTTTGGCCAATCCGACCGCTGAACGCCGAGACACCCTTCCTGTTGAAGTCGGCCTCCAATCCATGGCCCACGGCCTAATGAAGCAATACACCTGGCCACCCTGGACCCAAGACGACCGTTTGTTCGCCTGCGGGTGCGTCGACCGCGCTCAACTGGGCCACTGCTTGCCTTGCGGCATCCTTCGCGAAAATCTCCGGCGTCCGTTCGTTCTGGAACCACGAAATCTCCCGTCTTCCTCCGCCACCGGCATGGCCCTGCTGCGGGATACCCGAGCCATCGCGGGCCAATGCGTACACACTGAGTCGCGCCAATGGTTGGTGATCGAAGGACAGTTTGCCGTCGCTGGTTGCGATCAGCACTTCCCTCAGGTTGTCCACCCAAGCCACTTGTACTTGAAAAATCTTGGAATCGTATGCGCGCGCCGCACGGTCGGCCCGCCACGCAAGTTCCACCCGCTCCCGCAAGGCTGTCTCGCCTGGAGCCGTCACCAAGGGGTACAAATTTCTTTTTGAACCGTCCTCCAGCGGCACTGACTCCACCTTGGCGGGACCGGATGCGATCATGGCCGCGATGCGGGCGGCACCGCGGATCTTCTCTGCGCTCAAGTCGCCGGAATGGGCGTAACCGGTACGTTCCCCTGCGATCACGCGAACGCCCACACCCATCGACACGCCCTGCGTGGCGCTCTTGATGATGGATTCGTCGATGCTGATGGAGGTGCTGGCAACGTATTCGAAATACAGGTCGGCATAGTCGCCGCCCTTCGAAAGTGCCTCGGAGAGATAGTTCTCCAAGTCCCGCCGCGTGATGCCGAACTTGGAGGCAAAAAATGACGCGCCGAACCCCGGCTCAGAAGAATTCATTACAAGCTTCCAATGTATCAGCGCTCGCCCACTCCCCGCACCGAGCCCGCAGGAAATGAGACAATGGGCGTTTGACACCCTTCTCTCTCAACGGAAAGACCGCGCTGGTGACCGGAGCCAGCCGCGGGATCGGCCTCGCCATCGCGCGGGCCATGCATGAAGCCGGCGCGAATCTGATCCTCGCAGCCAGATCCAAGGACAAGCTTGATGTTCTGGCCGCCGAACTCGGCGCACGTGCCCTCGAACTGGATTTGGAAAGCTCCGACTCGATCCAGCGTGCGGCCCGCGAGGCTGGCGATATCGACATCCTGGTCAACGTGGCCGGGATCAACATCCGACGCAAGTTCGAGGACTACACCCGCGAACAATACGACAAGATCCTCCAGACCAATGTCCACGGCTTGGTTGAGCTCACCCAATTGGTCGGCAAAGCCATGATTGTGCGCGGGCACGGGGGCAAGATTATCAACATCGGCAGCCTGGCGACCCACCATGGGCTTCCCTGGCTCTCCGTCTATACGCTCACCAAGGGCGCTGTCGGACAGTTGACCAAGGCTTTGGCGGCCGAATGGGCACGCCACAACATCCAAGTGAATTGCATCGCCCCTGGCTTCATCCTCACCGACCTCAACCGGGCCATGTGGCAGGCGGACGATATGGCCGAATGGCGCAAAGGCATTCAGGCCAACGACCGCATGGGCGATGCGACCGACGTCGCGCCCTTGGCAGTCTTTCTCGCGGCCCCGGGCTCTGATTTCATTACCGGGCAAGTAATCTCGGTTGATGGCGGCGCATCCACCACTATGAAGTGGCCCTTCACCCCGCCGGAATAGCCGAAATTGTTTAGTTTCCTACTTGGAATTGTGCCGTCGCCACAACACTCTTGGCGGCGACGGCATCTTTGCCCGTGATCGACACCCTGTAAGAGCCAGGCCGCATGTTCGCTTGGAGCGTGAGGCTGAACACGCCAGGCACCCATGGCTGGGCATAGAACGCTTGGCTTTTTTCCGATGCCGCGTCGGGTTGGGAGAACAATTCCTTGCCCCCGGCATCGGTCACGGACACGTCGTACGTCACGTCAACCGCGTTTTGCTCACCGTGCTTGTAGCCAGTGACGTCGAACTTGACCCAGACCGAATCCCCGGGGCGGTATGCGGCCACCCGCAACGGGACTTCCTCATCCGGATTTCGGTAGAAATTCAGATTCCGCACCACGATGGAGTCGGCCGGCGGAACATCGCGTCCATCCACGTTGACTGAAGTTTCCGCGGAAGCAGTTTGCTTGGTCTGGTCGTCAGTCGCCTCGAACCGGATCTTGTAGGCGCCCGGAGGCGCGATGGGCGGGATTTGGAACTGGAAGTGGAGCTTCGGCTTCCAATTTTTGTCCTCGTCGCGCAAGGTGGTCCCCACTACAACCTCGTCCTTGGGCATGATTGCGATGCCGCGTGAATCGAACACCTGCATGTGCCCGGTCAGCTGGACCCTCCCCGAATCGGACGTCTTATATCCAGCGGCACCGAATCTGAAGAAAACGGATTCGCCCGGAACCACGCGTTGATTGCCGATCGCCGGACCGTCCTCAAACTGCGAAACAACCGGTTCGATGGCACCCAGTGCCGACGATTTGGGTGCCGAGCCAGTCTGGCTCCAACAGAAAAGTGGAACCGCAAAGATGGCTGCCAAGCCTCGAAGAACAACTGTCAAGAGCACGGTGTGCCTCCCTTTACGACTTCATGCCTACGGCTTGACAGCCTCGTCCGGGGCCACCACAGGCGCGCTGTTCATCTGCTCATGCATGAAATTGAGCGGCAGATCAACGTAGATGTCTTCCTTGTCGGTGTCGTCGGTCAACCTCAACCTGTAGTGCACGGCTGGAGCGTCGAAAAGGATCGCTCCCTGTTCGGTCTGCGCCGGGTCGACATTTCGCACAATTCCCAACCAGCGCAAGACTCCGGTACCATCGGCCAACTCGTTGTAAACTTTGCCGGAATCGTCCACCAGCGTCATGGATGGGATTGCCATCGGCTTATTGCTGGCGTTGGAGACCGCAATCTGGACAATGAAAAATCGGTTCTGCGGCAATCTGGGATTCGCGTCATCGCCCAGTTTAGGCGCAATCTGGGTATCGACGATGTTGTAGGTCAATTTCTCGACCATCGCCTTTTCCCCAGGTTGGTACACTTTTGTCTGCCGGCCGGTGGTGCCGGAGCAGCCCGAAAGAAGCGTCCCTAATGCGATTGCGTAGGCTAGGATGGAGTGCGAGCGTGACATAGGTTTAACGTCCGTATTTTCCCACATCCTGAAGCGCCTACTTCAGTCTGATGGGTTGGGTCAACGTAAAGTCCACGCGCGACTGGCGTCCCAGATGGACGGAACTTCGCCGTGCCGCGCCGGTGAAGTCTTCCTTCAAATCCACGCGCCCGAATTCCCTCGAGCCGGGGGGCGGAATCACCGACTTGTTTCCGACCGTGAACTGGTAGAGTGTGATCGACATCAGTGAGACCCCCTCCTGTTTGCCCACTAGCGGAATACCCAGCAGCGCGGGAGTGCCTTTCGGCAACGCAATTTTGCCGTCCGATCCCCGAACGTCCTCATCAATCGTCGCGTAACCGAATGTCCCCGGAATAGTCGTCTGTGAGTCCAGAACTTCACGGATTGCAACGCTGACCACGGTTCCAACGGGCACCACACCAGATTCCGAGTTCTTCATCTGGATCGGATCCGGTGCGGAGTCAGTTATCTTGGCAACGGGCCTCAGTCCCGCTTCGGGCGCGGCCTTGCCGGTCCCTCCGCCCTTGTTCGAGCCACAGGACACGGAGAAGATCCACACCAGCGAGACAGCAAGAAGTCTTTTTAGCTGCAACCAACCCCCAAGATTCCGATTATATCCCAAAAGTCCCCGCGCCATGCCGTTGTCTCGCGGTACGTGGGTCCTGTGCCCCTGAAACCTCCAACAGCCCGGAAGTCCGGTATCACGGCGTCCGATGGTCTTTCAAAAGTTGGCTAAACTTCGTCCGTTGTTCCGGCGTCAGAATTTGCAGGACGCGAGTGTTGCCATCCGCCAGCAAGTTGTCGTAATAGCGTGCAAAGTCGTCCAGGATCGATTTCAGTTGGCGCGACTGCTCCGGAGTCAGGTCCAATTCGGCGTTCCACTCCGCTACAGACATCGACATACCCCGAGCCTTGGGATCGTGGATGCCGGGGTGGAACCAAAACGTCATTGCAA
>CAITMP010000487.1 GCA_903893525.1 uncultured Acidobacteriia bacterium
ATCGAATTCGGGTGAAAGCCAGCCGTGGCCGTGACCGGCGTCATCAACCTCGTCCAAGTGTAGGAAGAGAAGCTCGGGCTTCTCGGCGGCCCAGTACTTCAGCCCTGCGTCCACGGTTTCCGGGGATCCCTTCACATGCTGGATCTTGGTGGGAATTCCGCGCTCGACGAAGTCGGCAAAACCGTCCCAATCATGGAAGATGGCGATTTTGCTGGCCGGGCGCTGGGCCCGGAGGATGGAAAAGACGGTCGGAAACTGCGCGTCGGGACCCTTGCAAACCGGCGCGATGGTGAACTTGTCGCGACGCCATTCGTTGGACGTAATCCCGTGCTGCTCCGGACCTGCCCCCATCACCATGGAAGCCCAGTTGGGCGCGCTGACAGTCGGCATTACCCCGCGGGCATGGATGGTCCAGGCCCCCCGCTTCATGAGTGAATGGATGTTGGGGGTGGGGTCGCGCTGGATGCCGCCGGTGCCGAAACCGTCGAGACCGATGACGATGACGTGTGCCGCTCGGGGGAGGTCGGCTGCTCCCAGAAACCCGGGGGCGGCCAGTGTCGCGGCGATGGTGAGGGATGCGAGTCGCATTCCCCGTTTATCGCACGTTGGAGTTAAACGGCGATGACGGACGTCTATTGGACGGGCTTGAGGGGGCCAATGGACCCTCCCTCCAGCCAATTCTGCACCCGCTTGACCTCGTCCTCCTTGGCCCGTGGATTGTTGGTGTCTACCGGAAGATAGATGTCGGGCTGGATGCCGGACAGGTCCACGGGAAGATCGGGGATGCGGTTGGTCCGCGTGGTTGCGTACCAGAGTCGGCGCCGGCCGGAGGGGAGTTCGTGCGGACGCACGTTGGAATAGTCCAGCGAGCCGTAGGTGCTCCGGCCGATCAGTTTCACCTGGAAGCTTTGCCGGGCAGCAAGGACGAGCTCTTCGCACGAACTCCCGCAACCATGGTCGATCAAAATCGCGACCCGGGTCGGACGGCGCGGCTCCAACCCTTTCACTCGCTCAAAAGTGATGCGTCCGACGTCGTCCTGCGGCACATATTGGCCCGGAGCCGCCTTCCTCATGCGGGCGATTCCCCTATCCTCAAACTCCTTGCAAACTTTATCACCCGGAGAAAGGATGTCGCAGAACCGCTCCCAACCAATGATATTCTCCGGAGTGGCCAGAATTTCCTGTCCAGCGTCCACCATCTCGTCCGTCATCAGCCACGGAAGCAGGGGAAGGTAGCTGCTATCGCTACCGCCACCGTTGCCGCGTACATCGATGATCCAGTTCCGGCGGCTTGCGAGTACGGCATGATTCTTTTTGATCAGAGCCACGAGCGGATCGCGGTTGGCGTCCCGGAAGCTCTTGAGCGTCAGGACCAGGGTCTTGGCGGAAAGGATGGCCAAAGTGGGAGTATCGTCGCGTTTCGGGGCTGCCGTCGTTTCCGGCTTTGCAGCTTGTGGGCTCAGCGGTTGCAGCTCCAAGTGCCCATGGCGCCACGCTTGGAGATACTGCCGAATCGCCGTATCGCAGGCGTCGGACGTGGTGGCTTGCCTTGCTGAGTTCCGCGCCAAGGCCAAGGCATCATCGAAATGCCTCTGCCCAAACTTGGCAACGTGGTCCTTCGCGCCTGTGTCATTGGCGAGCAGAAATCCTGGAATGGCGTCCAAGTCCTGCAGGCACTGGCTTGCGACGGATTGTGCGTGGCAGTTTGCGGCTAGAGCCACGATGAGCAAAAACCGAATGTTCCACATGGTGTTTCCTATCAGATTAGCCGTTCAGTTCAAGACGGAGGGCTTCCAGCCGCTCCCGAATCGGCACGCCCAGCTTGCCCGGCTGCGATTTCAATGCCTTGAAGGCGAGTTCCAATTCCTTGAGCGCCGCGGCCTTGTTGCCCTCCGCAGACAAGACAGCCGCCGAGGGCGCGTGGATCTCATTCTTGTTGTGGATGCCCGGCATCCGGCCCAGTTCCAGATGCTTTCGTGCAACCGCCAGATCGTATCCCGGCAGGGCGTAGAACAATGCCGCCGCCAAGTGCAGGCCGGGCTGCATCGGCTTCGGCATCAGATCGACACGGGCCAGTCCCCGGTCCAGCCACATTTTGGCCGGATCCATTTCGCCCCGGTCCAAATGCCACATGTGGCGGAGCCAGCAAGTGTGGACGGACCCTGGGTCGGAATCGAGGCCATCGCCCATCAGTTCGACCATCGGCTGCGGCCATTCCCGTGGCCGTTGCGCCATGCAGAGGCTGGCAACGGTCGAAAGAGCCATCCAGCGGCGCCCTTCGGGTTGGTCGAAAAGGAGCATTTTTAGTCGCGCGCCGTCGTTCACGAAACCTGCGGACGTGACCGGCACCAGGGTGACCAATCCAATCAACGGGGAGAGTATGCCGAAGGTGAGTAAAAACAGGGTCGCCATAGGGTGTGTCCCGCCCAGTAGGAATGCCGGGATGAGCGCGGTAGCACCCAATAGCGAGGCAAGTGGACCACCGGCGACAAAACTTCCCATCTGCCGCTTCAATTCCGGCCCGTAGGATTGGGGGAGGCACACGGCCAATCCTCCCCAGAGAATGGGTGCCCGGTTCAGGGAGAATCTCAGGCGGTCCCCCTCGGCCTCAATTCGAAGGGGGCCAACCACATACAGGAAAAACCGGAATCCACAAAGCACACCTGCCGCCACGTGCCCTGCCTCATGCAGCGCGATAGCCAGGAAGAAGACAACAAAAATGCAGGGCAGCAGGGCCAGTGGAACCTTGCCCACGCCGGCCAGTCCAATCAGTTTTACGACGCCGAAGCCGCCGAGTGCGCCGACCAGACTGCTTGTCACAGCAAGCAGCAGGGATTCACGGGACTTCTTCCCACTCTTTTCAGGGACCGCCTGGAGCGGCATGGTTTGCGTTTCCATTCCTAGTATTCCTTCCGTTCCACAACAATATTTGCGCCACCAAGGCTGATCAGCCCGACCGCGACGTAAACGACAATGACCGGCCACGGCAGATCGGCAAGTCCAACCGGAATATGCACTCCAACCTCTTCGGAGACTGAGACAAATCCCCCACAAAGGAACCCGACTGCCGCCATCCCGATGGTTCCGCCCCACAGTTCGTCCAACCACGTGTAGAGCAAAGTCCCGAGGCCGAAAAAGCTATAACTGGAGAGCAGGACGACTGGGATGGCGGAGATGATCCGTCCGCTCGGGATCTCGGCCCCCCGAATGGGTGCAAGGAATCCGACCACGCACACCGAGAGCAGGACAAACACCAGCAACAGCAACCCTCCCAGCGCAGCCCTCACCCAGAGCGAGCGGCGGCGGGACACCGGCAGCGACAACATGAAATGCGTGGAGGGATGGGTGCCACGAAGCACGCCCGAGGCCGTCTGTGAATTGATCCCGGAACCAGCCAGAATCATGGCGACCAAAGGTGCGACCACGCCAGCGAGGGTCAAAATGTAGACATTCCAAAATGGAATCGGGTCGCGCGAGATCTTCGGCAGTCCGAACAGGCCTAGCGTCCCCGCCGATGTAACCACCCACAATGCCGCCGTCAGCCAGACCCTCGGCCGACATTCCAACCAGGATTTCCTCCACAGGCTCATACATTCCCCCGAACCAATTCCAAGAACATTTCCCGAAGCGATACCGACTGCACGTCGATCAATTTCGCCCCGAGCGCAGCCCCCTTCGCGGTCGCGGCCTGCGCGGTTCCGTTGGCGAAGACCGTGAGGGTGCGCCCATCCGGTTTCACCGTGCCAAAGGCCTTGAATTCCCCGGCGACCAGTGCGGCATCGTTCTGGAACAGCAGCACCACCCGTCGACAGGAGGCTTTCAGGTCGTCCAGGCCCCCGTTCATCAGGCTGCGGCCCTGGTGGATCATGCAGATGTGGTCCGCAACCTGCTCCATTTCATTCAAGCGGTGCGATGAAAACAGCACCGTTGCACCGGATTCGGCTACCAAGCCCACAAGCGCCTGCATGAAGATGTCGACGCCCAACGGGTCGAGCCCGTCCGTGGGTTCGTCCAGCAGGATCAATTCCGCTCCCCGCGAAAAGGCCATCAGCAGGTGGAGCTTGGCGAGCGCGCCCTTGGAGAGCTGTGTCACCGCTTGTGGGCGCTTGAGCCCGAATTCGGTCAGGTAGCGGGTTTCCAAGTCGGCCCGCCACTTGGGGTACAGGCCCTTGGTGAAATCGATGACCTCGCCGACATTCATGTAAGGAAAGAAATCCTTCTTTTCCGGCACGAAGGCGGTGCGGGCGCGTATTTGCAGACTCTCACCGGCATGCAATGCGTTGAGGCCCAGAAGACTAGCGGTACCCGCATCCGGCCGTGCCATTTGCAGCAAGAGACGCAGCGTCGTCGTCTTTCCGGCGCCATTCAAGCCCACAAATCCCGCGATGGCTCCGCTGGGGACCGACATGGACAGGCCGTCGAGCGCGTGGACTCCGCCATAACTCTTTCGAAGACCCGAGATTTCGATGTCCAATTTCGACATTTCAGTGCGACGCCCCCTTCCGGAATTCGATCTTTTGGAGTTCGGCTTCCACCATGCGGCGTATCTCCTCGTCGTTCAAACCCAAGGCCGCCGCCTGGGTCACAGCGGTTTCAAAAATTGGACGGGCACGGTCCATGCGATCCTGTACCTCCTGATTATTGAGTTTTCCGGTGACAAAAGCCCCCGCTCCGTGGCGGACCTCAATGTAGCCCTCATGCTCCAATTCCCGGTAAGCCTTGGCCACGGTATTGGGGTTCATCACGATGACCTCGGCCAATTTCCGGATTCCAGGGAGTTGGTCGCCGTGTTGCAACGCACCGGTTTCGATGCCGTGCTTGACCTGCTCCATCAGCTGGAGGTAGATCGGAACGCCGGAGTTTGGGTTGAGACGGAAATCCACTTGGCCAGTCCTACAGTCATATTGCCGTAGTACAGTAAGTCTGTCAAGCGGGTTCTAAAAAGAATTTCCCAGGAATGGCAACATCCGGCCCAAGTACATGACTCCCACCCACAGGAACATGGAAAGGGAGGCCACAACTTTTGCCCCGAAGGGCGCGTCGTCGTCCGGTGCCAGACTTTCAACCGTCTTGGAAAGCCCGCTTGCGTGGAACACCAGCACATTCAAGCCAGCCACGGCGATAAAGCCAATCTTGAACTGGAAGGCCGGGTTGCGGAGGTAATGGAGCGGGTCGCCGGCAACAAAAATAGCGCCGGTGAGGAGATTGAGGGCAAAACCCGCCACACCCAATGGAATGGTCCGAGAGATGGACCGAAGGCTGAGGCCTTTGCCGAATCCCAAAATTCTCAGGTCCAGCAGGCCAACCATGGAGATCAAAAGCACCAAGCCAAAGAAATGCAGGATCTGGCAGACCGGCCAAACCCACGGGTAGTGGGTCGCCACAAATGCCAGCGGGGTGCCCTTCAGCCATTCAGAGAAGGAATCGATATAGACGTCCATCTCAGTGTCCTGGTCCTTGGGTCCCGAGATAGGCTAGCAAGCGACCGGCGGCAATCGCACCCGTCCAGCAAAAGATGGAAGCGCATGCGTCCAGTTTCGAGGGGCAAGAAAGCGTCCGACCGATCCGGCGCGCAAACACCACCGCGGCAGCGATGAATGCGAGCTTCACGTAGAAGACCGGATTCGTCAGTTTCGTGGTTGCCGCGGCACACACCAGCACAACCCCCGACAGCGTGTTGATCCAGAATCCAGCCCAGAGCAAGGGGAAAAACTTCCGGTAGACCTTCAGGGGCAGTTCCACCCCTCCCCGAAGCACCCGCACGTCCACCGCCACGCTCACACCCGCCGCCATCGCGAGCCCGAGGGTGTGCAGGAACAGGACGGTCGGATATGCGAAAACCGAGCCCGATTCCCGCACCCAGCGGGAAACAGCCAACTGCTCCAACTGGTTCAGGAAGTCCATTCTACTGGGGCCGCTGGTTGTTCTTGCCGGACAGCTCTTTGCAGGCGTATGGCACAAAGGGCTCGTTCGAGAGCGTCATCGTATCGCCGCCGGAGTATTCGGATTTCCAGTAGCTGGGGTCGTCGGCCTTGTAGGTCCGGGACAGCATACCCGTTTCCGAGTTCACGGTAAACCGCTCCACGGCATGCATTTGGCCGCTGTGGGGGTGGCCCGACATCGGCATCACGATACCGGGCAGGAAACCCACGGTATCCACGACCAGCGTGTCGCCTTCCCATTTTCCCGTGGAGTGACCGCCAACACTGGGCGTCACAGACTTCGGGTGAGCCGCATTCATGTGGACTGTCCGCACCAAGTCCATGTATCCGTATTTGAGCGTGATTTCCTTCGCAGTCTGGACGATCTCGTTCACATGCTGGTCGTGGGTCCAGCCGAAAAAGATGTTTGCGGGGCTGCACTGGAGGCCGGGGTCGTCGAAACGCTGGTCGTACTTGGCCTGAACGGCGAGGCCCGCCTCTGTCAGCTGCGGCAGGTTGCCGGGTCCACCGGGACCCCGTCCGCGACCACCCGGACCTCCCGGACCACCCGGTCCGCGTCCGGCAAAATCGGGACCCCGCCCGCCGGGACCCCTCCCCTCGGGACCACCGGGCCCTCGCCCACCTCCGGGACCCCGCCCGCGCCCGCCAGGCCCCCCCTGCGAAACCCAGAGTCCAGCCAAATTCGGTTCTCCGGAAGCAAGTTTCACCGGACGGTTCGACGGCGAAACCACCTTCGAAACCACCGGTGCGGGGGAAAGCTTCGTGAGGTCGGCCTCCCGGCGAATCTCCACGCCATCCTCACGAACGAACGAGGTCAACATGCACACATTCGCCTCGCGACGAGCCGGGGCACCCTTGATCACGATGGTCTGTCCCACGCGGAACGTATTGTCGGTCCAGCCGAGCCGGGCCAAAGCCGCGCGTGCCGGCAACTCGCAACGCCATCCGGTCCTTTTACCCTTGTCCTCCACGTCAAAGTACACGTAGCCATGTGGATTCACGAATTCAAACTTCGTGACCGACGCCTTGAGTTCGATTGTCTTCTCCAAATCGAAGTGGGGTGCCGCCGCGTGGTGTCCAAAGGCTTCTGGCAGGGCGAGCACAAACGCTGCCACGGGCAGCAGTCGGCGGTAGATCGGGAGGTGGAATTCAATCATGGCAAGACACTCCTTTGGGGTACAAATGCCACAA